>DUTA01000125.1 GCA_012842325.1 Bacillota bacterium
GTGGGGCCGGAACTGCCCGATATCGTCCTCGGAGTGATCGGCTATGGCCACATTGGCCGGGAAGTGGCCCGGGTCTTTGCCCTGCTGGGCAGCGAAGTGTTGGTGTCCGATCCCTACGTGGCGGCGGAAGTTATTGAAAGGGATGGCCACAGAAAGGTGGAACTGGAACAGTTGCTGCGGGAGGCCGATGTCGTCAGCCTCCATGCCCGCCTGACCCCGGAGACGGAGAAAATGATCGGGGAAGGGGAGTTCTCCCTAATGAAGCCCACCGCTTATTTTATCAATACCGCCCGGGGAGGGCTGGTGGATTACGAAGCCCTGTACCGGGCCCTGGCCCAAGGGAGAATAAAGGGGGCAGCCCTGGATGTTTACGATCCTGAGCCCCTGCCGCCCGACCATCCCCTCCTGGCCCTGGAAAATGTGACCCTGACGCCCCACATCGGCGGTGCTTCCAAAACCACCGTTTATCGTGGTGTGCGGACGGTGGCGGAAGAACTGAAGGCATATTTCAGCGGGCAACCGGTAAAACACTGTATAAATAAGGAAGTTTTAGCCAAGAACAAGTAGAGAAAAGGAGGCCCAGGCAGTGCTACTGAAAGAGGAACGGAGGATTGTTTACGATGCCGTCCAGGCTCTGGTCAAGGGCGGCCTGGTCACGGGGACCTGGGGGAATGTCAGCTGCTGCAACCGGGAAAAGCAACTGATGGCCATAACGCCGTCCGGATTACCCTACGATGATATGACCCCGGAGGATGTGGTAGTTGTTGATCTGCAGGGGCAGGTGGTGGAGGGGGCCTGGAAGCCCTCCAGTGAAACGCCCATGCACACTATGCTCTACCGGGAGAGGGAGGATATTGCGGCGGTGGTCCACACCCATTCCACTTATGCCACGGCCATGGCTGTCTTAAACCGGCCCATACCCCCGGTCATCGCGGAACTGGCCCTGGGCGTGGGCGGCCCTGTGCCCGTGGCACCCTTTGCCAGGGTGGGTACAGTGGAGCTGGGGCGCAATGCCCTCCAGGCCATGGGCGAATACCAGGCGGTGCTGCTGCAGAATCACGGCGTGGTTACCGTGGGGAAGGACATGGGGCGAGCCCTGAATCTGGCCTTCATTGTGGAGGATGCCGCCAGGGTCTACATCATTGCCCGCAGCATTGGGGAACCTACCCTGGTACCCGAGGGAGTTATCCAGGAGCTCTTTGAACTCTTCAAGGGGTACGGCCAGAAGAAAAAGTAGGCTTGGGAAGGGGAGAGGGAGTCTGGTGTAACGCGTAAAGGAGGTTTGAAAATGACCGGGTATATCTTGGGGATCGATGCGGGCACTTCTATGGTCAAAAGTGTCCTCTTTGACCGGGCAGGCAACGAGGTGGCCGTCAGCAGGCAAAAGACGGTGGTGGCCACCCCGCAGCCGGGCTGGAATGAGCAGGATATGGATGAGGTCTGGCAGGCAGTGGTAAAAACCATCTGGGGCGTGCTGGCAGAAGGGCGGGCCAGGCCGGAAGACGTTGTGGCCGTGGGGATTACGGGCCAGGGGGACGGCTGCTGGCTGATCGACGGCGCGGGCCGCCCCGTGCGGCCGGCAATTCTGTGGTCCGAAGGGCGGGCCGGGGAGTTGATCAGCCGGTGGCAGGAAGACGGCACCGCCGCCAGGGTCTACCCTATTCTGGGCAATACCCTCTTTCCCGGTGTCCAGGGGGCGATAATCCGCTGGCTGGAGGCAAAGGAACCCGAGACTCTGGCCAGGGCCAGATGGGCTGTTTACTGCAAGGACTGGATAAAGTTCAAAATGACGGGAGAGGTTACCACCGATGAGACCGATGCCACCGTTCCCTACTTTGACATTGCTGCCCGCAGGTATTCCGATGAACTCCTGGAGCTGTATGGTATCAGCGGATACCGCCACCTCCTGCCCCCGGTAAAAACCGCCCTCGAAAACTATGCGCCCCTGAGCGAGGAAGGGGCCCGGGAAACCGGCTTGCCGGCCGGCATTCCGGTGGTGGGGGCCCCCTTCGATGTCATTGCCTCGGCCATTGGCGTCGGGGCCGTAAATCCGGGCGATGCCTGTTCCATCATCGGGACCACCTGCTTCAATGAGGTGACCATGGATGGGCCCCACATCGAGCCCATGCATGTGGGCCATACCCTCTGTCACGGCCTGCCCAACAGGTGGATGCGGGCCATGGGGGTGATGATGGGGACCCCCAATTTGGACTGGATCCTGGAACAGGTGGGCAGGCCCTACCAGGAAGAGGCAGAAGTGCGGGGTGTCGATTACTATACAGTGATTGAAGAGCGGATCGCCCGGCTGGAGCCCGGGGCCGGGGGAATAATTTATCATCCTTATCTCAGCCCCGGAGGCGAGCGGGCACCCTTTGTGAAACCTACGGCCCGGGCCCAATTCTTCGGCCTCTCCATGGACCATACCAGGGATCACCTGGTGCGGGCTGTCTACGAGGGCGTCGGCTATGCCATGGTGGATTGCTATGAGAATATCCGGGTGGAGGTCAATGAGGTTAAGATTTCCGGGGGCGGGGCCAAGAGCGATTTCTGGTGCCAGCTCTTTGCCGACATGACGGGCTATCCCATGCTGGTCCCCGAGGGTTCGGAATTCGGTGCCAAGGGAGCGGCCCTCACGGCGGGAGTGGTGGCCGGCATCTACGATAATCTGGAAGATGCCGCCCGGGAATCGGTAAAGGTGCAGCGCCGCTTTGATCCGGATCGGGAAAAAACCAAACGGTACCGGGAGTTTTACCAGCTGTACCGGAGCATTTACCAGCATGTTTGGGACGACTGGGATCTGAGACAAAGACTCCTCGGCTGATTGCCCCTCCACCTCCCATATCCCTTGATGTGGGAGGTGGCCTCGTAATAGGGCTTTATTGAGGGCAGCATTCCGCCTTCGCTTTTGCGTAAAGGCAATGGCCCTCTGCCGGAACTGCTGCCGTCAGGCGCCCCTTGACGCACCATAGGTCAGGGGCCGACGGTTTTACCATTTAATTGTTGAGGAGAGGTTGATGGGAGGAGGTCATTCTATGCGGGTTAAGGACTATTCCGGCTGTTTTGCCTGTGGTTTGGACAATCCCCGGTCCCTGGGCCTGGAGTTTGTGGCCGGTGCCGGCGGGAGCGTCACCGCCACCTGGACGGGAGCCGAGTGGTATCAGGGCTACCCGGGGATGGTACATGGCGGCATTATCTGTACCCTCCTGGATGAGGCTATGGCCAAGGCTGTCCAGGAGCTGGGGGCTGCCGGCGTTACAGGAAAGATGGAAGTCTGGTTTCGCAGGCCCACACCCACCGGCGTCGAGTTGACCATCAGCGGCTGGATCGAGGAGCGGCGGGGAAGGAGGATAAAGGCCGGGGCGGAGATAAGGGACAGGCAGGGACGGCTTCTGGCAGAAGGAAGGGCCTTGTTTATCGTCCGGGATAAAGGCTGAGAACCTTTGCCGGAAAGAGGATCGGAGGGTGGAGCATGGCGGTACTGGTAAAAAGCGTGATCTATGCCCAGCAATTGATTGGAAAAGTGCTGGCACCGGGGGAGCAGGCGGTGGACGCCACGGCCGGCAATGGCCATGACACCGTATTCCTGGCCCGTCTGGTGGGGGAGGAGGGGCGGGTGTGGGCCTTTGATATCCAGGAGCAGGCCATAAAAAGGGTGCAGCAGCGCCTGGAAAAGGAAGGCCTCAGCCGACGAGTAATCCTCCTCAATAAGGGCCATGAAGAAATGGATGTCCATGTCCGGGGGCCGGTAGGGGCCATCATGTTTAATCTGGGTTATCTGCCCGGAGGGGATCATGCCATCGTGACCCGCCCGGACACCACCCTGGTGGCCGTGGAAAGGGGCCTGTCTCTCCTGCGCCCCGGCGGTTTGATGACCCTGGTGGTCTATACGGGACATCCGGGCGGGGCCAGGGAGGGAGAAGCGGTGCTGGACTACTGTTCCCGCCTGTCCCAGCGGGAATTCCGGGTATTGGTTTACCGCTTTCTCAACCAGAGGAATGATCCCCCCTTTCTGGTGGCCATTGAGAAGGAAGTTTAAGGGGTGTATAAAGGATTGCCCTTTGGTCTAATCCTATGGGTAAAGCTGTGAAGGGTGGTTGGGGAAATGGCCAGGTACAGGCACAGGGGAAAGAACCGCCGGGTGGGGTCCGGGGGAAACAGGGTTGCCACCTTCGGTCTACCCTGGCAGTCTTCCCCGCCACTTCGGGAGCAGGAAATATGCCGCCTTTACCATGTTTTAGATGACAGAACCGGCGACGGCAGGGGTGAATACTGAAAGGGTGGTTTATTATGCGTCCCCTCTGGAAAGGTGCCCTCAGCTTCGGCCTGGTCAATATACCCGTCCGACTTTATGCGGCGACAGAGAGCAAGGGGCTGAAATTCCGTTTCCTCCATGAGCCCTGCCTTACACCCATCAAATACCAGAAGCACTGTCCTACCTGCGGGCGGGAGGTGCCCCCGGAAGAAATTGTCCGGGGCTATGAATACCAAAGGGGACGGTTTGTCATCATCAGGGAAGAAGATCTGGAGCGGATTCCGGTGAAAACAACCAGGAGCATCGACATCCTGGACTTCGTTTCCCTAACGGAAATAGACCCGGTTTATTACGACCGGACCTATTATTTGGAACCGGCCGAGGGGGGAGAAAAGGCCTATGCCCTCCTGCTCCAGGCCATGGAAGGGGCAGGGCGGGTGGCCATAGCCAGAATTGTGATCCGGAACAAGGAATCTTTGGCGGCCGTAAGGGTACGGGAGGGCTGCCTGGTCCTGGAAACAATGTTCTGGGCTGATGAAATTCGTTCCCCGGCCGAGCTCAATCTACCCCGGCAACCGGAGCTCCATGAGAAAGAGATCCAGATGGCCCGCAGCCTCATTGAGAACCTGAGCGCTCCCTTTGTCCCGGACAAGTATGGCGATGAATACCGCCGGGCCCTCCTTGAGGTTATCGAGGCCAAGATTGAAGGGGAAGAGGTGGTCGGGGTAGAACCGGAGCCCGTGGGCAAGGTGGTGGATTTAATGGCTGCCCTGGAAGAGAGCATCAAACTGGCCCAAAAAGCCAAAGGAGCCGAGGGCAAAAAGAGGCGGCGGAAAACCTCGTAAACTTGGGGCGGAGGGTTGTTATGAGCAGCGGGGCGCGGGTTGCCACCATCAATGGCCGCAGAGTGCGGCTGACCAACCTGGAAAAGGTCTTGTGGCCGGAGGCAGGTTATACAAAGGCAGCTTTGCTCAAATACCTGATCGCTGTCTATCCCTATATGGGGCCCCATCTCCGCCAGCGCCCCCTGGTTGTGACCCGCTGGCCCGATGGAATTGCCGGAAAGTCATTTTACCAAAAAAATGCCCCGGCCCACACCCCCGACTGGATTGAAACCTTTCCCTGGAAGACAGGGGCAGGGGAGGGTAGGATAAATTACATTCTCTGCAATAACCTGGAGACCCTGGTCTGGCTGGGGAATCAGGCCTGCCTGGAATTCCATCCCTGGCTTTCGTCCATCCAGGCGGTCAATAACCCCGATTTTATGATCTTTGATCTGGACCCTTCACGGCCAGATAGTTCCGCCCAGGTGGGGGAAATTGCCCTTTTTTTGCGGGAAACCCTCACCAAGCTTGGGTTACAGGGTTATCCGAAAACATCGGGAGCAACGGGTCTGCACATCTACGTCCCCCTGGAGGCTGTCTATCCCTACGAGACGGTTCGGCAAACGGCTGCCTTTATCGCCTCTCTGGTCGTTGCTGCTTTGCCCCGGCTGGCCACCATTAACCGTTCTGTGAAAGAGCGGGAGGGGAAGGTGTATATTGATTACCTGCAAAATGCCCGAGGACAAACCCTTTGCGCCCCCTA
>DUTA01000126.1 GCA_012842325.1 Bacillota bacterium
CCTGGGGGTCATTGAGGGCGGAAAAGAGGAGATGGAGGCAGCGGCAAGGGCCGCCTACGAGAAGGGAAAGGGAATCTACGCCATGAAACCCCTGGGCGGGGGCAACCTGCTCCGGGAAAGGGAGAAAGCCTTCCGCTATATTCTCGCCTTCCCCTGGGCCCATTCGGTGGCGGTGGGGATGCAGACGCCCGAAGAAATAGAGTACAATGTGGCTTTATTTTCCGGGCGGGCCATCAGCCCCCAGCTGGCTGAAGCCGTGGACAGGAGTAAGAAGCGGCAGGTGCATATAGCCGAGTGGTGTGAAGGTTGCGGGCTCTGCGCCCGGTACTGTCCGCAAGGAGCCCTGGTCCTGCAGGGGGGCCGGATGAAGGTCATACCGGAAAAATGCCTCCTCTGCGGTTATTGCGGCGGGCACTGCCCCCAGTTCTGTATTAAGATCTATTGAGTTACGGTGGGGAGTGGAGATGCGGCTTTTGGGCCTTGATGTCGGGGAAAAGACCATCGGTGTGGCGGTGAGCGACCCCCTGGGGCTGACGGCCCAGGGGGTGGAGGTAATAAGGCGGCGGGGCAGGGAAAGGGATCTGGAAAGGCTTGCGGAACTGGCCCAAACCTACGGTGTGGAAACTATTGTGATCGGTTTACCCAAAAATATGGATGGCAGCCTGGGAAAACAGGCAGAGCAGGTCATGGCCTTTGCCACCCTGGTGCAGGAAAGGTTAGACCTGCCCGTCGTCCTCTGGGATGAGCGCCTGACCACAATAGCTGCGGAACGGGCCCTGCTGGAGGCGGACTTGAGTCGAGGAAGGAGGCGGGAAGTTATCGACAAAATGGCGGCTGTTTTAATTTTGCAGGGATATATGGACAGGCGGCGGACACAAAATCCTTGACTTATTGAGGGAAGGGCAAGTACAATGACACTAAGTTGAAAAAAAGCGGGGTGACGACAATGAGTGAACAGGAAGACCGCATTGTTTTGTTGGATGAAGAGGGTAGAGAATATGAATTCTATGTCGTTGATGTAATTGAGGTAGATGGGTACGAGTACGCAATCCTGCTGCCTACCGAGGAAGAAGTCACCGGGGAGGCCGAAGTCCTCCGGATAGACAGGGATGATGAGGGTAAAGAAATCCTCGTGCAAATCGATGACGAGGAAGAATGGGAGCGGGTCGCCCAGGCCTGGGAGGACTATGTCGACGAGCTGTATGAAATGGACGAGCTGGACGAAGAGGACGAAGAACACTAAAATATTTTTTGTTTTAGGATGTATATAACTGCTGGCACTGGAAATAATAGAAGATGTAGGAAGGTTGCTTATGGGGGAGCAATCTTACTCTCGGAAACGCACGGGAGAACTGTGCGTTTCCTTTTTTGTGGAATAGATATAATAGTTGTTAATTATTCGCGAGAAAGATATAATAGTGGTGTATTCTGGGCAGTGGGGAGGAAGGAGAATGGCCGCATCCAGCACCATCCAACAGGCCCGGCGCTATCTGGTACATATGGTCATTGGCATTATTGCCGCCCTTTTATTGTTAATAATTGGAATCAACAATCTTCTGGCCCCTGTAACCCTTGACAACACCGGAGCCCCCGTTCGGGTGGTTATTCCCCGGGGGGCAACGGGTGAGAACATTGCCCGCATTCTGGCGGAAGAAGGCCTGATCAAGAATGAGCTTTTGTTTCGGCTTTTGGTGCGCTGGAATGGGGCGGAGGCAAAACTGCAGGCCGGCGAGTATGAACTCTCCCCGGCCATGGCTCCCGGGGAGATTATCGACCGCCTGGTGCAGGGAGATACCGTGGATGAATACGTGCGGGTAACTATCCCCGAAGGCTATACGGTGCTCCAGGTTGCCGATCTCCTGGCGGAAAAAGGTCTCGTGGACCGGGAGCGGTTTCTGAACCTGGTGCAGGAGGGTGCCTTTGCCTTCGATTTTCTCGCCGAAATACCCGACACCGTCCAGTACCGCCTGGAAGGGTATCTTTTTCCCGATACCTATTACTTTGCCCCGGAGGCGGGGGAAGAAACCGTCATTAACCGGATGCTGCAGCGCTTTGCGGAAGTGGTGACCCCGGAATTCCGGGAGCGGGCCCGGGAACTGGGGATGTCCCTCCACGAACTGATAACCCTGGCTTCCATCGTTGAACGGGAAGCCCGCTTACCGGAAGAACGGCCCATTATTGCCGGTGTCTTTCACAACCGGCTGCAGCTTGGCCGGAAGCTGGAGTCCTGTGCCACCATCCAGTACATACTGGGGGAACCCAAAGAAAGGCTGCTCACCGAAGACACCCGCATTCCTTCTCCCTACAACACATACCTGCATGCCGGGCTGCCACCGGGACCCATTGCCGCCCCCGGTGAGGCCTCTATACGGGCGGCGGCCTATCCCGAGGAGACCGAATACCTGTATTTCCTTGCTGATAATGACGGAAGTCACATTTTCAGCCGTACCCTGGAAGAACACAATCAGGCCAAGAAGCGAGTACAGAGATGAGGCCCCTTGCCCCAGCTTTCTGCCCTCCCCTCCCGGCAGGAATTGGGAAAGGCTATGGGGCCCGTGGACTTTGTCCGCCGATAAAGGATGGGAGGGGGCTGAATAATGAAGGAGAATGAAAATGGCGCGCCCAGGGCGTGCTTTTTTTATTTCCAGCCGGCTTTAGCCGGTTTCTTTCCGCTGACAGCTCTCAGCGAAATAATCTCTCTATGCATAGCGGGTTCCCTTTTCGGTTATAAGAAAAGGTGAGGTTCCGGGCTGGAGGGAGGATTATGGGAAAAGCGGGAAAGAGGGTTCTTGTTCTGGCTCTGTTCTTTACCCTGGGGTTTAGCCTTCTGGGTGTGCAGCTGGTCCGGATCCAGCTGTGGCTGGGCCCCCAATTGCAGGCCCGGGCCCAGGACCAGCAGAGACAGACCCTGACTATGAAGATACCCCGGGGGCAGATCTACGATAGGAATATGGTTTCCCTCACAGGTGCCCACTGGGAGCCGGTACTGGTGGTATTCCCCTCTCTGGTGGAAGACAAAGGGACTACTGCCCGGGAACTGGCTGCTTTTCTGGGCCGGGAGGGGGAGGAAATCGCGGCTCTCCTGGATAAGGGTCAACCCTTTTCCTGCGAAGTAAACAGGCTTGTTCCGGCCCTGGAAGTATTTGCCGCCGGTTCCTTCCCGGGCGTTTTTCTCCTGCCGCAGGAAAAACGCTACGAGGACCGGGCCCTGGCCCGGCATATAATTGGCTATGTGCAGCAGGGTGAGAACAAAGGGGTTTCAGGATTAGAAAGGCATTATAATGCCCATTTGCAGGGGGGGCGGGAACTGGAGCTGGTCGCCTGGGTCGATGCCAATGGCAATGTTATTCCCGGCCTTGGCCTCCAGCAGGTGGCGGGGGGTGAGGCCGGCCAGGGAGATTTAGTTTTGACCCTCGATGCCCGGGTCCAGGGCATTGTGGAGGAAGTAATGGAGGAAAGGGTTGAAAGGGGGGCTGTGGTTGTTGTCCAGGTCCAGAGCGGGGAAATCCTGGCCCTGGCCAGCCGGCCCAACTTCCGCCAGGACCGGATCGAGGAGTATCTCGCCAGGACCGATGCCTGCCTGCTAAACCGGGCCCTGTGCAATTACCCCCCCGGTTCCCTCTTTAAGATTATTGTCCTTGCCGCCGCCCTCGAAGAAGGCCTGACCCATTTGGAAGAGGAGTTTTACTGCGGGGGTTTTACAACCGTCGGCGATCAGGTATTCCGCTGCCACCAGTACAGGGAGGGGGGCCATGGTTTTATAACCCTGGAGGAAGCCTTTGCCGAATCCTGCAACCCCGTTTTCATCACCCTGGCCCAGCGGATCGGCTGCCAGCGGCTCCTGAATTACAGCCGCCGTCTGGGAATTGGCGAAGCCATCCTGGGGCTGCCGGAGGAAAAGGAGGGGTATCTGGCCGAAGACCTCCCATATCCGGGGGACCTGGCCAATCTTTCCCTGGGGCAGGGCCCCATTCTGGCCACGCCCCTGCAGATGGCCCAAATAACCCAGGCAGTTGCCAGCGGGGGTGTTTTGAAGCCCCTGCGATTGGTGAAGGATGGTCCCGCCGATGAACCGGGGGGAGAAAAAAGGGCAAGGAGGGTCCTCTCGGCCGGCACTGCCGCCGCTCTCCAGCGGGTCATGCACAGGGCAGTGGAAACCGGGACTGGTACTTTGGCGGCGAGCCCCCGGTTCAGCTGCGGGGGGAAGACGGGGACGGCCGAGACGGGCAAAACTACCCCAGAAGGCAAGACCCTCAGCCACGCCTGGTTTGCCGGCTTTGCCCCCCTGGATAAGCCATTGCTGGCGGTGGTGGTTTTGGTCGAGGAGGGGGGAAGCGGGGGTCAGGTGGCGGCCCCAATCTTCCAGGCTATTCTCAACAGAGTTTTTGCCGAGATACCCCTGGCAGATTTGGAACCGGCAGCCGGCCCCTGATTTACCTTTTGTATGGAGCTCTGCCTGAAAATACTTGCCCGGGGACAGGCACAAAGGGTGCAGGGGTGCCATAGGATAAAAGGGCAGACTTACATCCCTGCTGGAGGTGAATTATGTGCTTCCCCTGCCTGTGGCGGCCCTTGCCATGTCCCTTTTAAAAGGCTTGATGCTCCTGGTTTCTTATGTTACGAGCAGCAATGCCTTTCCCCTTCCTTTTTCCGAAGAAGAGGAGCAGAAATACCTGCTGCAGATGGAGCAGGGAGATGAAATTGCCCGGAACCTGCTGGTAGAAAGAAACCTGCGCCTGGTGGCCCACATTGTTAAAAAATTTGACAACACCGGTGAAGATATTGATGACCTCATCTCCATCGGCACCATTGGTCTCATTAAGGCCATCAACACCTTTGACCGGACCCAGGGAACCCGCCTGGCCACATACGCCGCCCGGTGTATCGAAAACGAAATTCTCATGTTTCTCCGCACAACGCGCCGAACCAGGAGCGAAGTGTCCCTCTATGAACCCATCGGGGTCGACAAGGAAGGCAACGAAATAAGCCTGATGGAAATCCTGGGCACCGGCGTCGATGCTGTCCCAGAACAGATTGAGCTTCGCTTTGAGCAACAGAAACTGCTGGAGAAACTGAAAAAACTGGGCTGGCGGGAAAGAAAGGTACTGGAGTTGCGCTACGGCCTCCGGGACGGGCTTAAGAAAACCCAGAGGGAAATATCCAAAATGCTGGGGATCTCCCGGTCTTATGTGTCGCGGATTGAAAAAAGGGCCCTGCACGAGCTGTATCATGAATTACAGCTGGAAATTGAAGCCTGAAGGAGAATGCTCAGGCCTGCCGGTGGTTTGAACCACCGGCTTCTTGCTGAGCCGGAACAGTAACCATTGTTCCCCGGGAGAATAAAATGGAATAAATAAGTGGCAGGAAGGGGGGTAAACCAATGTACTGGTACAATGGGCCCGGTTATCCGATGTATCCCGGCAATCCGGGTGGGCCCTATTATCCGGCCTTTCCCGGTGCTGGCTGGCAGCTGGATTATGACAGTATCGAAGGGCACCTCTGGTCCTATTACCCGTCCCTTTACCATGAGGTCTACCCGGTAGTGGAACGGGTTTTAAATGAAAGGGACGACCCCTGGCGTTATCCTGTGCCGCCCCGGACCATGGTCGAAGAGATGGTCGCCGAGGTAGAACGGCGGTGGCAGTGGTCTGGTGAAGGGGGGGAAGGGGCGGCGGAAGTGGAGACCCAGCAGCGCCGCCTGCTCAGGGCCTTTATCTTTGTGATTTTACTGGATGAACTCCTGCGCCGTAGGAGAAGAATCTTCCGGTAAAGGGGTACCATTGGGATATTTGGGATGGGGACGGGAGAGAGCGGGGGCTGACCGGTCAAGGAAAAGATCAGTGACAAATGGCGGAAGGGGCGGTTGACCTGCCGCGGACAGGTTGATCGTCCCACAATTTTTTGTTACCCCGGGGAGGTCTGGGATCTCAGCCACCGGAAATAATTCGCAGTTCGCTTTAATAATATAAAAGGCTGGTAGACAAAGGGCAATTGCCGCTGGCAGATAGTAGGGTTTACCTGTTAAATGTGGTATAATTGGGCATGAAGGAAAGGATAGGAGAGGGAAGAATGCTGGAGTTATTGTGTCCCCGGGAATATGTAAATTCCGTTTTTTCCATCCCCCTGGGTCAGCTGCAGGCAAGGGGAATCGAGGGGTTGATCTTTGATCTCGACAATACCCTGACCGGCTGGAAGGCGGAAGAAGTGGACATAAAAACCCGGCAGTGGTTTGAAAAGTTAAAGGAAATGGGTTTCCGGGTCTGCCTTGTTTCCAACAATAAGAAGGATCGGGTGAACAATTTCGGCCGCCTGCTCGGAGTACCCGCCATATCCAAGGCCAGGAAACCGCGGCGCCGGGCCTTCCGGGAAGCAATGAGAATTATGAATACAAGGCCGGAAAGTACTGCCGTTGTCGGAGACCAGATCTTTACCGACATCCTGGGTGGCAACCGCCTGGGGCTGTACACGATCCTGGTGGTTCCCCTGAGCAAACAGGAATTTATCGGCACCAGGTGTATGCGCTGCCTGGAGCGGTTGGTTTTAAAGGCCCTTACCCGGCGCAAATTGCTCAGGGAGAGGATTTGAAAAGCTGCTGAGGGAATGGAGAGAAATAAGCTGAAGGAAGGAGTAAAGGGATTGCAGGTACCGAGTTATTGTCGGGGGTGCGGTGCCCCCCTCCAGAGCCAAGATCCAAACTTACCTGGTTATGTCCCGCCTGCGGCCATGGGGCGGGAAAATCTCCGCTGCCAGCGCTGCTATCGCATCCTCCATTACGGACAAAGGGAAGAGGTTGAAGGTAAGAGGGAAGATTACCTGGCCGCTGTCCGGCGGGGGATCAGGGAAGGGGATCTGGTGGTGATGGTTTTTGATCTCGTCGATTTTGAAGGCTCCTGGAGTGAAGAATTCAACTCCCTGATCGGGGCCAAGCCTCTGCTGGCGGTCTTGAATAAATTTGATCTTTTGCCCCGGCAGGTAAAGCGGGAAGAAGTGGAAACCTGGGCCGGGAACCGGCTCCGGGCCCTGGGGCGGGAGCCGGTGGCAGTGGTCCCGGTGAGCAGTACCCGGGGCTGGGGTATAAAGGGCCTTGTGGCGAAAATCTCTGCCCAGCTGGGTAAAGGGGATAGGGCGGTTCTGGTCGGCGCCACCAATGTGGGCAAATCAAGTCTCATAAACGCCCTGGAAAGCCGGGCCGGCTACTTTCCGTCTCTCACCACCTCCCCCTATCCCGGCACCACCCAGAATCTGGTCCGGGTGGATCTGCCCGCTGCCGGTTTTCTCCTCATTGATACACCGGGCCTGGCGCAGCCGGGACGCCTCAGCGATCTCCTCTGTCCCGAGTGCAGCCGCCGGCTGATTCCAGCCGGGGAGTTGAGCCGCAAAACCTATAAACTGAGCCCGGGCCAGAGCCTGCTTCTCGGCGGCCTGGCAGGCTTTACCATTGCCGGCGGTGCGCCCAGGCCCATTCTCATCGCCTTTGCCGCCCGGGATGTGGTCTTCCACATTACCAGGCGGGAGAGGGTGGACCAAATCCTGGCCCATCACAGCGGGGATTGGCTGCTTCCCCCCTGCCGGAATTGCCGGGTGGAGGAATGGCAGAAAATAACCCTTACCGCCCGGGAAGGGGAAGATGTGGTTGTGCCTGGCCTGGGCTGGCTCACGGTGCGCCGGGGACCCGTCGACCTGGAGGTGGCGGTGCCGGCGGGGGTAAAACCGGTGGTGCGGCCGGCCCTGATCCGGCCGCGGGAGTAAGGGGGCGCTGGTGGCAAGGGAGGATACGGCCGCGCCCCTGGCCGGAAGCAGGGCCCTGGCCCCTAATGGCTGGACGGGCCGGGAACCGTCCCCGGCGATAATGGGAAAAGCTGTCAGGGAAAAGCTTGCAGTCTCTTTTGCTGCAAGCTTTTTTGCAGGAAAAAACCACGGCAGATAGTAAATTATTAGACATAATACGACAATACGGACAAGGTGGGAAGGGTAATGAAGGAGGGGAAAGGTTCCCTCGGAAGCCAGGACGCGAGGGGGGAAAAGCTGAAAATCGATCCCCATTGGACCGGGGCCGGGACCGACTTGAGTCAGGCCGTCCAGCCGGGGGAGGGCGGCGGTTGGCCTCCGGCGGGGGAACCGGCTGTACCCCGGGTCAAACTCTACAAGTACCAATTGGCCCCGGAAATTGTAAAAAGTATTCCCTTCTCTGTAGCCCAGCGGTATCAGGTGGTGCCAATTGGACAAAGGGAAGGGAAGATTATCCTGGCCATGGCGGATCCCCTCGACATCGTGGCCATCGATGAAGTCAGCTATCTGACCGGAGCCGAGGTCGAACCGGTGCAGGCCTCCCGGGAAGAGATTGCGGAAATCATCAGCTGGCATTATGGGGTCCGGGAAAAGGTGGAAAAGGTGTCGACGATGCTGGCAGGGGAAGGGAGGACAGTTGCCGAAGAGGGGGCTCTGTCCCCGGGGGAATTGAAGGAGATGGCCGAGGAGGCCCCGGTTATCCAGGCGGTAAACTCCCTCTTCCAGCAGGCCATAAGGGAACGGGCCAGCGACATCCATTTGGAGGTGCAGGAAAACAACGTTCGGGTCCGTTACCGCATCGACGGGGTCCTGCTGGAGGCCCTCACCCTGCCGAAGGACATCTATGCTCCCCTCCTCACCCGGATCAAGATCATGGCCGGGATGGATATTGCGGAAAAGCGCCTGCCCCAGGACGGACGGATACAAATAAAATTGGAGGAGCGGGCGGTGGACATGCGGGTTTCCACCCTGCCGACCATTGCCGGGGAGAAGGTGGTCATCCGGCTCCTGGACAAAAAGAGCCTTTCCTGGGGCCTCGATGAATTGGGATTCTCCCGGTCCAACCTGGAGCTGTTCAGAAAAATGATCCACCGCTCCCACGGGCTCATTCTGGTTACGGGACCCACTGGGGCCGGCAAAACTACTACCCTCTATGCAGCCCTGCAGGAACTGGATACAGCC
>DUTA01000010.1 GCA_012842325.1 Bacillota bacterium
CGGGCGGCCGTGCTCAGTCGCCGGCTTTGCAAAGTGGCCAGCCTTACGTCAAGAACAGCATTTCTGGCGGAGCTATCTCAGACGGGCGGTAATAGGCTGCCCCTACAAGTAGTGGAATCGTGTGTGATATAAACCTGTAGGGGCCACCTGTGGTCGCCCCTCTGAAAAAAAGCCGGTTAGTTTTAAATGAAAGCAGAGGATTTTTATTGTTATCTGCCCTATAACTCAATATAATAAAAATACAGGAGGCCGGTAGCAAGGCGACGGCACCGGACCGATGAAGCATGCGTTAGTCGAGACGTATGAAAAGTAACTTTTCCCACTGTCCGGTATCCCCTGGGGGAACTGGAACGGAGGTGGCAGCATGATATTAAACACCCGTCAATTGGCGGTGGCCGGTTTACTGGCGGCGATAACTATAGTTCTGGGGCTTAGCGGTTTGGGACTGATACCGGTACCCACGGCAGCCGGCCGGGCGACCATTATGCATGTGCCGGTGATTTTGGCCGGCATCCTCGAGGGACCCCTGGTAGGAGGAATGGTAGGATTCATTTTTGGATTCTACAGCTTCTCCACGGCAGCGGTGCCTTTTCTTTTGGACCCTGTAATAGCCATCCTGCCCCGGGTGCTGGTGGGTGTCTTTTCCCATTATGCCTATAAAATCACGGGGAGCAGCCCTGTGGCCGCCGTTGTGGGGACCATGACCAATACCGGCGGGGTCCTGGGGCTGGCGGTGCTCCGGGGTTATCTGCCCCTGGAAGCGGCCCTGGGAGTGGCGGCAACCCATGGACTGCCGGAGATAGTGGTGGCGGCAGTTCTGGTGGCGCTGGTTACCCGCAGCCTGAAGAGAAATCGGTAGTTACAGTCAGGTGTCGGAAGACCTGGCAACACCATTGCGAGACAGGATGAAGAGGGTGCGGGCGGGGAAGGATATACCCGGATACGTACTGGAGTGTAATGGAAAACAGGATCTAAGCTGAGGAAAATGGAGGTAGGGCCGGTGCTCCTTGCTCTCGATGTAGGAAATACCCATATGGTGGTCGGGGTTTTCCAGGAGGAGAAGCTCCTGGTCAGCTGGCGCCTTGCCACCGACCCGGGGAAGACGGAAGACGAATACGGCGTGATCTTTTTAAATCTGCTGGAAACGGTGGAAGTCAGCCCCCGGCAGATCCAGGCGGTTGTCATCTCGTCTGTGGTTCCCCCCCTGCTGTTGGCTTTGGAGAAACTATCCCGGAAGTATTTCAACCGGGAACCCCTGATTGTCGGACCCGGGGTCAAGACAGGGATGCCGATTAAATATGAAAACCCGCGGGAGGTGGGGGCCGACCGGATTGCCAATGCCGTGGCCGCCTACAGCCTGTACGGGGGACCGGTCATTGTGGTGGACTTTGGTACCGCCACCACCTTCTGCGCCATTTCGGCCGAGGGGGAGTATCTGGGTGGGGCCATTGCACCGGGCATCCAAACGGCCACCGAGGCCCTCTTTCAGCGGGCGGCAAAGTTGCCCCGGATCGAGCTGGTAAAACCTCCTTCCGTCATTGGCAGGAATACGGTGGCAAGCATGCAGGCCGGGATTATTTACGGCTTTGCCGGGCAGGTCGACGCCATTGTCCGGCGGATTAAACAGGAAATGCCCGGCGTGCGGAAAGTGGTGGCAACAGGGGGGCTGGCCGACCTGATTGCCCGGGAGAGCGAGACCATAGATATCGTCAACCATGAATTGACCCTGCAAGGCTTGCGTTTGATCTATCTTCGCAACTGCCGCGGGTAGTTTTTGGGGCCCTTCCCAGACATACTAAGGGAGGGGCCTTATTTATAACAAGGAGAGGATGGCTGTGCGCATTGGCAATGTCACCTTGGCAAATCCGGTGATCCTGGCGCCCATGGCCGGGATTACCGATCTTGCTTACCGCCTTTTGGCCAGGGAACAGGGATGTGCCCTGGTATACACGGAAATGATCAGCGCCAGGGGTTTGCTGTACAATAATAAGAATACCAGGGAGATGCTGCCGAAGGAAGGGGAAGGCCGGCCCCTGGCGGTCCAGCTCTTCGGCTCGGAACCCGAAATTATGGCCGAAGCAGCCAAAATAGTTGCTGATTACCCCGTCGACATCATCGACATCAATATGGGCTGTCCCGTCGCCAAGGTGGTAAAAAATGGCGAGGGGGCGGCCCTGATGAAGGATCCCGTCCGGGCGGCCCGGATCGTGGCGGCCGTCGCCGAGGCCGTACCCCTGCCGGTGACGGTAAAGATCCGGAAGGGCTGGGACAACGAAACCGGCAATGCCGTTTCCTTTGCCCGGCAGATGGAAAGGGCCGGGGCCAGGGCCGTGGCCGTCCACGGCCGGACCCGCAGCCAGATGTACGGGGGCAAGGCCGATTGGAAGGTGATCAGGGAAGTTAAGGAGGCCGTTTCCATACCGGTGATTGGGAACGGGGATCTTTTGGAACCGACCGATGCGGCCCGGATGCTGGCCGAAACCGGCTGCGATGCCGTGATGCTGGCCCGGGGCACCCTGGGCAACCCCTGGTTAATCTCCCGGACGGTGGCCTATCTTTCCAGCGGGCAGCTGCTCCCGCCTCCTTCGCCGGCAGAAAGGCTGACCATGGCCCTGCGCCACCTGGAGCTCCTCATTGCCCACAAGGGGGAAGACCGGGGGGTTAGGGAAATGCGCAAATTCGCCGCCTGGTACCTGAAGGGCCTGCCCAATTCTGCCGCGGCCAGGAACCGGGTAACCAGGGCAAAGGATGGGGAAGAAATGAGGCAAATACTGGAGGCCTTTTTTGCCGGGATAACCGACAATTAGGTATAAAACTCCTCCTTTGTGTGCATACTGGAAATGAAAAGCCGCAGAGGAGGTGACGAAAATTGAAAAAGGGGAAACAGCTGTTGGGAGGGTTGCTGGTGGCGGGTATTCTCCTGGCTGCTGCCGTCCCGGCCCTGGCCGCTCCCGAAGCAGACGGTGCCGAAACAGCCTTTGCCCATGACAGTTTGTACTACCTGCCCGGTGATTGGTCGGATACCATAACCGTCTTCGGTTTGGGCAGCATGCGGGGGGCACCTGCGGGGGTCCAGGTCTCCCTGGGGGTAACCACCTATGCTCCTTCGGCCCGGGAAGCCCAGGCGGAGCACCTGCGGCTGCTGGACCGGGTGGTGACCTACCTTGGGCAGGAGGGGGTGGGCCGGGATAATATTTCCACCCTCTACTACAACATCTGGCCGGAATACGGCTATGGGAATGATGCCTACCGGCAGCCGGAGCCGGTTGGGTACCGGGTGAACAGCACTATTAATGTTCATCTTACCGACACCTCGCTGGTGTCAGCAGTGATCGATGCCGCCTTCGCCGCCGGTGTCGACAGGCTGGAAGGAATAAGGTACCTTCCCTCCCAGGAGCTCAAACAGGGGGCTTTGCTGGCCGCCCTGGAGGATGCCCGGTCCCAGGCCGAAGGGGTTGCGGCGGCCCTGGGCCGGAGGCTGGGCAGGGTCCTGGCCGTGGACCAGAGCATGGCGCCGCCCTATGAACTGTGGGAGGAAAGATACCCGACCGCCGGCTCGGGTTTTAAACCACAGCAGGTGGAAGTCAGCCAGTACGTCCGGCTGGTATTCAGTTTGGAATAGGATCTTTACCCCGGTTGTCCCGGGGTTTTTTCTTGGTGGGCAGCCACGCCGGTAGCGGGCACCGGCTGTGAACACTTCCGCCTTCCCTTCCAGTTCTCTCTGCGGCAATAGTGGTTGTCCGTTCTGTGGGGGGACAGGGCGGGCAGAGGCAACGATCTGTAAAAGGCTATTTTCTGCGAAGGGGAAGGGAAAGGGCCCCGGAGGGAGAAAGTTTCTGGCAGGAGGTGGAATTTTCATGTTCCGGAAAATACCGGCCCCGGTGCTGGAGGTGGTAAAGCGGCTCAAAGACGAGGGGCACCAGGCCTATCTGGTGGGCGGATGTGTCCGGGACATGCTCCGGGGCCTTGAACCGGAAGACTGGGATGTGGCCACCAGTGCCGTCCCGGAGGTGGTGCAGGAGCTCTTTCCCCGGGTAATTCCCACCGGGGTGCAATTTGGAACGGTGACGGTCCTCCTGGCAGGGGAGGGGATTGAAGTGACCACCTTCCGCCGGGACGGTGTCTACCGGGACGGTCGCCGGCCCAGCACGGTGACCTTCGGTACCGATGTAGAAGCAGACCTCCTGCGGCGGGATTTCACCATCAATGCCCTGGCCTACGACCCCCTGGAAGACAGGCTGCTGGATCCCACCGGAGGCATTGCCGATCTCAAGGCAGGCCTGGTGCGGGCGGTGGGGAATCCCGCTGTGCGCTTTCAAGAAGATGCCCTGCGGCTCCTCAGGGCCATCCGCTTTGCCGGGCAGATAGGGGGGGAAATCGAACCGGCTACCTGGACAGCCCTCTGCCGTCTTTCGAGCCGATTAAAACTCATAGCCCCCGAGCGGATCCGGCAGGAAATGGACAAGATCCTCCTGCAGGAGCCGGTCCGGCCATCCCTGGACAGGCTGGCGGCAAGCGGGCTTTTGGAGATTATTTTCCCCGCCCTCTATGAGGAAACCCGCCATCCCCTGATGGTAAGCCTCAAGACCTGTGCCCTGGTTGCCCCGGTCTTGCACCGGCGCCTGGCCGGCCTCCTCAGCGGGGTGGCCGATCCTGTCTCCCAGCTTCTGAGCCTCAGATACCCGAAGGATCTCAGCAGGCGCGTTGGCCATCTTGTAGCCTGCCTCGCCCGGCTGCCCCGGGAAGGCACAGACCTGGTGGCGGCCAGAGGTTATCTTGCCCGTTTGGGACGGGAAAACCTGCCCGATTTGCTCCAGCTGGCAGAGGCCCTGGCGGGGGCAGGGGGCTTTGACCCCGGTGCACACCCGGCCATAAAAAGCTTTCTGGAGTCACTGAACCAGGCGGCAAAGGAGGATTATCCCCTTTCCCCGGATCAGCTGGCCCTGGACGGCAGGGATCTCATGGCCCAGCTGGGCCTTGCTCCGGGGCCCCTGGTCGGGAAACTCCGCCGGCTTTTATGGGAAGAGGTGCTCCAGGACCC
>DUTA01000127.1 GCA_012842325.1 Bacillota bacterium
CGATGTCTACGCCATCGCTCTTCATGAGACCTCGCTCCTTTCTGTCTATCTGTTGGTGCGAGGTCTCTATTTTTATCTCCACACGCGTTTTTCCTGCCACCGCCTACCAAAACTTTACGCTAACGCGCTGCTAAACTGGTTAGCACGCGCTTCGCCTTCCCTGTCTTCCACCAGGGTCCTCCCGGGAAGATGATAGGGCCGGTATAGAAAAGCTTAAAGGATAATGCAGATCAGGCCGCCACCTCCCTCGTTTACTATTCGTTCCAGTGTTTCCTGTAGTTTTTCCTGGGCGTTTTCCGGCATGCGATACAGCTTATTCCTGATGCCATCCTTGACCAGTTCGTGGAGGGATTTGCCAAAGAGATTGGCCTGCCATAATTTGGCCGGGTTATCTTCGAATTCCTCTGTCAGATACTGGACCAGCTCTTCACACTGCCTCTCCGTTCCCACAATGGGGGAAATTTCAGCCTTGACGTCAGCCCGGATCAGGTGCAGACTGGGGGCACTGGCCCGTAACCGCACCCCGAAACGGTTGCCGTGCCTGACCAGTTCCGGCTCTTCCAAAATCATTTCCTCCAGCTGGGGTGGAACGATGCCGTAGCCGGTCCTTTCCACGTCCCGGAGGGCATCGGCTACTTTATCGTATTCCCGTTTGGCAAAGGTAAACTCACGCAGTGTTTGCAGGAGGTCGGCTTCATCGGCCATGGGAACGCCGGTGATTTCCTCCATCACCCTGTAGAGGAGACCTTCCTGGGGAACAACCTGAATGCGCCCCACCCCGGTGCCCAGATCCAGGGCAGCCAGAATGGCAGTGCGAACCAACTCACATCCCTCCAGGACTTCGATGGCTTCTTCGATGTCCCGGACCCGTTTAATCTTAGCTACAGCTTCCGCGATGGCACCGGAAAATTTTTGCCGCAGCCAGTGATCGGCCTCCAGGGTTTCCACCCAGGAAGGTAAATCTACATTAACTTCTACGACGGGAAACTCGTACAGCACCTCCTGGAGGGTGGTATAAATATCATCCAGAGACAGGCGGGCCACATCCATGGGCAGGACCGGGACCTGATAGCGCTCCTGTAATTCCCCGGCCAGTGCCCTGGTTTCCGCTGCTTCGGGCAGGACGGAATTGAGGACGATGACATAGGGCTTACCCAATTCCCGCAGTTCTGTGATCACCCTTTGTTCCGCGTCTTCATAGTTTTCCCGCGGGATCTCCGTAATTGTGCCATCGGTAGTTATAACCAGGCCGATGGTAGAATGTTCCGAAATGACCTTCCTTGTCCCTGCTTCAGCGGCTTCCTGAAAGGGAACAGGTTCTTCAAACCAGGGGGTTTCTACCATCCGCGGTCCCTCTTCTTCTTCATAGCCAAGGGCTCCCGGGACACAGTAACCGACACAGTCTACCAGACGGATCCGGAGGGTGGTGTTGTCCTTTACCGTCACTTCAACGGCCTCTTCGGGGATAAATTTAGGTTCCGTGGTCATAATAGTCCTGCCCCCACCGCTCTGGGGCAGTTCATCCAGGGCCCGTTCCTTTTCGGGACCGTCGGCAATATTGGGCAGGACGAGCAATTCCATAAAACGCTTGATAAAGGTGGACTTGCCCGTCCGGACTGGACCCACCACACCGATGTAAATATCGCCCCCAGTTCGTTCCGCAATATCCCGGAAAAGATCAAACTTCTCCATCTTTTCTTCCCTCCTCTCCTTATTATCTTATTATTACTTTCCTCTCCTCACCTTTAGAACGTTACGTTTGATAAAGTGAATTAGTCCATCTCCTCCTTCCCCCAGTGCCATTCCCTGCGCAAGCCACCGGCAGGGAAAGGGCGGGGCGAAATAACCGCCTGGCATAATAACCACTATATGTATATGGAGGCAAACTCTACAGTATGCCTGTTAAGTCGACTGCTCATCTTAATATGCAGGGGGGAAAAAAAAACGGCCTGTCGAGGCCGTCTTTTCTAATTGCGCCGCCTGAGCTGCAGGCGAAGAGGGGTTCCCGTAAAGCTGTAGCCTTCCCTGAGTTTGTTTTCCAGGTAGCGGAGGTAAGAAAAATGAATAAGCTTGGGGTCATTGACAAAAAAGAGAAAGAGGGGCGGTTTAACGCCGACCTGGGAGCTATAGTAGATCTTCCCCTGCTTTCCTTTGCGGGCAGCAGGGGGGTTTAGGGCTACGGCTTCTTCTATGAGCCGGTTGAGTTCAGCTGTCGGAATGACCAGCCGCTGCTGCTCTGCCACCAGGTCGACCAAGGGGAGTATTCTCTGGACCCTCTGCCCCGTCAGGGCCGAGACGAAGACAATAGGAGCATAGGAAAGGAAGGGGAGCTGCTGGCGGACCTCCTTTTCGTACTGGAACAGGGTCCGGTCATCCTTCTCAATCAGATCCCACTTATTGATGACCAGCATGAGGCCGCAACCGGTTTCGTGGGCATAGCCCCCGATGCGCTTGTCCTGTTCCGTTACCCCCTGGGTGGCATCTATGACCAGCAGGGCGACATCGCAGCGATCGATGGCCCTGAGGGCCCGGAGAACACTGTACTTCTCCGTTGGGCCGGCTATACGGGCGGGGCGGCGGAGGCCGGCCGTATCAATCAGGAGATAGCGCCTGTCTCCCCGCTCCAGGAGTGTATCGATGGCATCCCGGGTGGTGCCCGGCTCCGAACTGACGATGACCCGTTCCTGTCCCAACAGGGAATTGATGAGAGAAGACTTCCCGGCATTGGGTTTACCCACCACCGCCACCTTGACAAGGTCTTCCCCTTCCTCCTCTTCCCCTGCCTCGGGCGGGAGGTGGGAGACCATGGCATCGAGGAGCTCGCCGGTATTCAGGCCGTGGACAGCCGAGACAGGGATGATGTCGGGCAAGCCCAGGCGGTAAAACTCCCAGACCTGGGCTTCCATTTCCCGGTTGTCGATCTTATTCACCGCCACGAGAACCGGCTTGTTGGTGGTCCGCAACAATTCGGCAATATCCAGATCCCCCGGCTGCAGGCCTTCTTTGCCGTCCACTACAAATAAGAGCACATCGGCTTCCGCGATGGCCAATTCCGCCTGCAGGCGGACCTGCTGCTGGATTGTATCCGGGTCCTTAATTTCGATGCCGCCGGTATCGACCAGGATAAACTTCCGGCCCCGCCATTCCATCTGGCCGTAGAGCCTATCCCTGGTCACCCCCGGCTCGTCCTCCACAATGGCCACCCTTTTTTGGAGGAAACGGTTAAATAGATGGGATTTGCCTACGTTTGGTCGCCCCACAATGGCTACCAGGGGTTTTTTCAAGCCACTTCACCACCTTCTTCCAGGAACTTCACAACATCGGTGGGACAGGAAACAACAGCTATATCTACGCCCAGCTTGCGGCCCAGCTCACCCGTACTCATACCGTCGAGGAACACATCGCTGCCCCGGCGCAGCATTGCCTCGGGCAGAAACAGGATCTGGCCCGGTTTCTTATCCTGGAAATGGTGCAGCAGATCGGAGCCGGTAAGAAGGCCGGCAACGGTGACGGAGGCGCCGAAAAAATGATTGGTCACCACTTCTACCTGCACCGTCAGGTTTTTGATCTGCCGGAGCCGGGCCGCCAGTTCCTTTATGGCCCCGGCGGCAGATACGCCCGTGGCCAGGGTGATGGTCAGGGGTTCCTTTAAGTAGCCGGGCAGGAAAAGATGGGAAAGCTCATCGTAAAAGAGGCGCAGGAGACCAACCCCATTTTCTATTTGGGGAAAATCATCGTAGTGCTCTCGTTCCGGCAGGGGTTCCCCGGTTAAGACATAAAACTCATCGGCCAGATGGACAAAGGTAATCCCCAGCTCCTTGCGCAGCTTTTTCTGCCAGCCCTGGGCCCACCTTACGACCCGGCGGGCCTGTTTTTCCGTGTACCCTTGCAGGGGATACAGGCCTTTGCGGTGTCGGGTCAAGCCCACCGGAACCAGGGCCAGGGAGCGGGCACTGGGCCAGTATTTTACCAGATCACCAATGGTCTCTTCTAAATAAAAACCATCATTTATGCCGGGCACCAGCACCACCTGGGCATGAAATTCGATCCCCGCCGCCGCCAACTGCTCCAGTTGCTCCTTTATGGCCCCGGCACCCCTGTTGCCCATCAATCTGGCTCTCAGATGGGGATCGGTAGTATGAACCGAAATATAGAGGGGGCTCAGCCGCTGTTGGATTACGCGGGCGACATCGGCGGGCCCCAGGTTGGTCAGGGTAATAAAGCTGCCGTCGAGAAAGGACAGGCGGTAGTCATCATCCTTTATATAAAGGCTGGGGCGCAGACCCCGGGGCATTTGATCAACGAAACAGAAAAGGCAATGATTGCGGCATTGCATCAGGCCGGAGAAAACCCTGGTGTCGAATTCCAGCCCCAGGTCTTCGTCGTAATCCTTTTCAATTTCAAATATATATTCGGCGCCGTTTTTTTTGCGGATATGAAGATTGACAGCTTCGCCGGCAACAAGATACTGGTAATCTATCAGGTCCCGCGGCACCTTGTCATCTATTGCCAGCAGGAAATCACCGGCTGCGATGCCCAAATCGGCCGCGATACTGTCTTTCCGCACACAGCTGATGGGGATACCTTTCCCATTATCCATGCCCTTCGCCCCTTCGACTTTTCTTTCCCAATTATCCTATATCCCCCCGATAAGGTCAAGGGCGCCGGCCCCGGTTTGGGCCCGGGCAATGGTGGCCTGCACAAGGGCCAGCAGCCGGTTGTAGCTGAGCCTGATCCCCAGGGCTGCCAGGGGGCTGCCCAAAGCAACCAGGCCCAGCCGGCGGGAAAGGAACCCCCCTACTCTGGTCAGCCAGTGGATGCAGGTAAGGGTATCTACCAGCAGGATTTCCCGGGCGGGGAAATCCCACATTTTTATCAGGCTGGCAATGGTCCGGTAGAGCATTTTTTTGTCCGGTCCCAGGCCCAGGGCATAAATCTCATTTCCTTCCCCATCGCATCCCAGAAAAAAGGGAGTGCCGATCTCCCAGTTTTCCGTCCGGTCAAACCGCTCCTGCCTTTTCAGCTCCGCCAGGGTCGGAAGTCGATCCCACGGGAGTTTGTGCAGGTGAAGGGCAGCGGCAATTACCGAGGAATGGGCACTGCCATAACAGCAGTAAATGATTTTCAAAACCATTTCCCCTTTCCCCTGAAATGCTGCTGCCGCCTTTGCCCTTCCACCAACTTGACCAGGGCAAAATAAATGTTATTGATCTCGAGGACCGGCAAAAACCGGGAGCCGGTGAGCCAGGCAAGGCTGGAAAACAACCGGTTTGCCCGGTGCCAGTGCCGGCCCGGAAGGCTGGCATCAACCAGGGAGAGCTCCCCTACGTCCCCGCCCAAAATCCGGGTGAAACCGGTCACCACGTTTTGGAGAATGGTTAAACTAAAGCTCCGGGGGAGAAGGTAAACCCTGTTACCCTCTCCGTCTGCACCGGCAGGGTAAATGCTCCCCCTTTCTGCCCCGGGCCAGGCAAAATAATCGACTATTTCCAATATGGTCCGGGGTGACGGTTTTCGGTCTGGTGGCAGGAGCTCCAGATGAATTGCCGCGGCAACGGCAGCAGAATAGGAGTGCTGGGGGCAGTGATAAATCACGTGCATAGCCGGCCTCCACCTCAACAGAGTGTTCAACCCTTTGCTAGGGTACCCTCCAGTTCCGCTGCCTTATACAGCAACAAAAAGGCCTCTTCCCCTTGGACTGCCAACGGGAAGGAGGCCAGGAAACTTTCAATCAGTTGTGGCAGGAAAAATCAGCGCGAGGCCAGGTCCTCCACAGAAATGCCCCGGGCCTTCAGCCAGGCGGCGGTTGCGCCCGTGACCACAACGGGGGCGCCGGCCAGGGCAGCCGGTGTTCTCTTTCCCGTCAGGAGCAATAACATCTTCAGCTCCTTTATGAGGACGAGAATTTCCTCCCGCAATCTTTCTTCTCCCTCCTGCACCAGGAGACGCAAGAAATGGCCGGCGATTCCTACCGCCCGGGCGCCCAGGGCCAGGGCTTTGGCTATGTCGGTGCTGCTCTTGAGCCCTCCGGAAGCGATCAGAATAACATCCCGGTTTTTGAGGCAGGCGGCCACCTCCACCAGACTGACGGCAGTCGGTATTCCCCATTCAACCAGACCCTGGCCGAGGCTGCCCTGGCGGCGAGCCTGTTCAATGGCAATAAAGTTGGTGCCGCCCCGGCCGCCGATGTCGATCCCCTTGCAACCGGTCTCCACCAGGGCTAAAGCATCTTCCGCCGCTATACCGCAGCCAACTTCTTTGACGATGACGGGTACCGGAACGGCGGCCACAATTGCCCCTATATTGTCCCCCAAACCCCTGAAATCCCTTTCCCCTTCCGGCATCACCAGCTCCTGGGCCGGATTCAGGTGGACCTGGAGGAGATCGGCGGCAATCATTTCCACCGCCCGCCGGGCGTCCTCTGGCCTGGTAGCGGCACTGACGTTGGCCAGTATGACCCCCCGGGGGTTCTCTTTCCTCACAATCCGGTAAGTCTCCTCCAGCAAGGGATCTTCCAGGGCTGCCCTTTGGGAGCCGACGGCCAGGCCGACACCGGTGGCGGCGGCAACCCGGGCCAGGGCGGCATTGATCTCTGTGACATCCCGGGCTCCGCCCGTCATGGCATTGATGATGATGGGCGCCGAAAGAGAAAGGCCGAGAAGAGAGGTTGTGGTCTCAACCTCTTCCCAGGCCAACTCAGGCAAACAGCGATGGATTAAATGAACATCAGCGAACCCCGAGGTACCGGGTCCCGGGGGAAGATTCAGGGCATACTTGATGTGGTCCAGTTTGCGGGCGGAACGAAGGGAAGGATTATTCTTCATTTTCCCCGGTTTCTTCGGCTGCTTCCGTGTCCCCTACCTCTTCCGCCTCTTTTTCCTCCAGGAGATCCCCCAAAACTTCACCAATGGTTATCCCGCTGGCAGTATCAGCTTCTTCCTGGTAATTGGTGAATTCTTCCCTGGCCTTCTCTTCCGCCGCTTCTTTGATGCTCAAACTAATCCGGCGGTCTTTTTCATTGACGTCCAGGACCTTTACCCTCACCTTTTCCCCGACCTGCACTACTTCACTGGCTTCGGCAACCCGGTGGTTTGCCAGCTGGGAGATATGCACCAGGCCTTCAACCCCGGGTTCCAGTTGGACAAAGGCGCCGAAACCGACGATGTGGGTCACAATCCCTTCCTGAATGCTGCCGACGGGATACTTCTCCCCAACCCCATCCCAGGGATCGGGAAGGACCTGTTTCAGCCCCAGGGAAACCCTTTCCCGTTCCCGGTCAACACCTAAAACCATAACTTCGATTTCTTCCCCCTCCTGGAGAACTTCCGAGGGATGTTTTACCCGGGCCCAGGAGAGTTCAGATATATGCACCAGGCCTTCTATGCCGCCGAGATCGACGAAGGCGCCGAAGTCGGTCAGTTTGGTTACCGTCCCCTTGCGCACCTGGCCCTCCGCCAACTCCTGCCAGAGGGCTGCCCGCTTGGCCTCCAGTTCTTCTTCCAGGACAACCTTCTGGGAAACAATCACCTTATTGCGGGAGCGGTCCAGTTCGATAACCCTGACCCGCAGTGTTTGGCCAACGTATTTTTCCAGGTTTGGTTCATAGCGCAGTCCAACCTGGGAAGCCGGTAAAAAGGCCCGCAGGCCGACAAAAATGATCAGTCCGCCTTTCACAACCTGGAGCACTTCACCCTCAATGGGTTGGCCTGTTTCATAGGCCTCAGCCAATTTAGCCCAGGCCTGCTCGTGGTCGGCTCTCCTTTTGGACAGAAGGGGATTACCCTCACTATTTTCCACCTTCATTATATAAACATTTATTTCATCCCCAACTTTAACGACCTCTTCTGGCGAAGAAATCTGCTTGTCGGCCAGTTCCTGGAAGGGGATAATTCCTTCTGATTTGTAGCCGATATCCACCAGAACTTCGTCATTGTCAATGCGGACAACCTTTCCTGAGATGATTTCTCCCTCCTGGATTGTCCGCAAGGTGCTGGCATACATGTCCTCAATATTCTGTCCTTCCGAACGCTGATAATCCACCATAACCTTAATTACCTCCTCAATGGTGACATCGGGGGTTGAGGCTCCCGCTATAACCCCGATCCTGTCTTTATTGCGCAGCCACTCCCGGCAGAGTTCTGCTGCAGATTCAATATGATAAACAGGTACACCTGTTTGCCGGCACAACTTTACTAGTTCCATGGTATTGGAACTGGTCTTGGCGCCAATTACCACCATGGCATCTACTTCCCGGGCAAGCGCAACGGCCGCCTCCTGCCTTAAGCGGGTGGCCCCGCAGATGGTCTGGAACACTTCCAGGTCCGGCACCCTATCCTTTAATACTGCGACTACGTCCCGGAAATTCTCTTCCCTCTGCGTGGTCTGGGCCAGTACACCGACTGGTTTGGTAAAATACCTTTCCTGCCCTTCGGCCGGGTTTTCCACCACTACTGCCCTGTTGCCGGACCAGCCACAGATCCCCACTACTTCGGGATGGCCCCGTTTCCCGACGACAACGATCTCCTTGCCTTCCTGGGCCAATTGGGCGGCTATTCTCTGACACCTTCGTACGGAAGGACAGGTCCCGTCAAGAATTGTGAACCCCCGCTGTCGAGCTTCTTCAAATACCTCTGGTGGCGCACCATGGGCCCGGATAATTAAAATCCCGGGGGGAACCCCTTTTAAATCCGTCAGAGGTTCGATGCCCTTTTCCTTCAGGTCTGCTACGACCCGAGGGTTGTGGACCAGGGGGCCCCATGTATATACAGGACCCTTTCCACCTTGAACAGCCTTTTCTGCCAGGTCAAGGGCACGCCTCACCCCGGAACAGAAACCGCTGTGTTCTGCCAATTTGATCTCAGGAAACTCGATCACCCCTTTATCACCAGCCGATTTGGATCGGAAAACAGGTTCTAATAAAATTAGGCCTAATTCTATCTTTTTTCGTTATTGAACTAATAAATTCCTTCTTTTCCATGAAAAAAAGAGCAGCCCTTTCTCCCCTGCCGGGCCTTCCGCCGGTGAGCCGATTGTTCTATGTATTGTGTGCCATTAATAGAGCAATGATGCGATTTCGGCCATAATCCTCTTCCCGGCTTCCTTGCGCTCCTGGCCTTCGGCCTGCAGGAAAAAGGGTTTTCCAAACCTTACCACCACTCCCCCCCGGCCCCTTCCCTTTTTTATGCCTGCGGGCAAGATGGGTGCCCCCGATTTGGTTGCCAGGAGGACCACTCCTGGCTGGGCTTCTCCCAGCTCGCCTGTTTTGATCCGTGTGCCTTCCGGGAAGATCCCCAGTACCTTTCCTTCCGCGAGGATGGACAGGGCGTGCTTGATGGCGGCCCGATCCACGGCCTTTCTCTTCACAGGAAAAGCCCCCAGGAGGCGCAGGAGCGAGCCAAAGAGGGGATAGCGGAATAATTCGACCTTGGCCATGAAATAAACGGGGCGGGTCATTGCTGCTCCCAGAATGGGTGGATCCCAGTAACTGGTATGATTGGCAACAACAATAAGCTGCCCTTCTTTGGGAATATTTTCAAGCCCCTCCACCACCCAGCCTTTGACCAGGGAAAAATAAAGGCGCAAAATACCCCACGCCAGGCGGTAGAGCATTATCCTTCCCCCCTTTCGCAACAGAGGTGTATAATTTGAGCGACAACCTCCGCTGGTGTCAGAGCTGTTGTATCAATGATGACGGCATCGGGGGCCGCCTGCAGGGGGCTGACCTCCCGCTCCGCGTCCAATTTATCCCTGGCGGCAATTTCCCTTTTTACTTCATCCAGGGTTGCCGGGATACCCTTTTGCTGCAGTTCCAGAAAACGGCGCCTGGCCCTCTCTTCCAGGGAAGCCGTGAGAAAGATTTTAATGTCGGCCTCCGGCAGGACCACGGTACCGATGTCCCGGCCATCCATAACAATACCGCCCTGGGCCGCCAGTTCCCTTTGGCTGCGGACCAGCTCCCGGCGTACCTGGGGAACCATGGCCACCCGGGAAACCTTCTGGCTCACCTCCGGGAGGCGAATCTGCGCCGATACATCTTCGCCGTCCAGGAGAATGGCCTGGTTTTCCGGGCTACTGGCCACCGGAAATTCAAACTTGCTCCGGGCCAGGAGTTCTATAAGGCCGGCAGCATCGTCACAGTCGACCCCCGAGCGGAGTGCTTTCAGGGTCAGTGCCCGGTACATGGCCCCGGTATCAATGTACCTCAGTCCGAGCCTGGCAGCCACCAGCCTGGCAATGGTGCTCTTGCCCGCGCCGGCCGGTCCGTCAATTGCGATCACCAGGTCTTTTCCCTTCCCTCTCTGCGCCATTTCTCCACCCATCCCTGTAAAATCATGGGACAGCTTCCTGCCATAATCCTCGGGAAAAAGTATCTGCTTGTCCAGGCCGGTTTTAGTCCAACAAGCCCCGGGGTTATGGCTTCCGCCTGCTGGGGACAGGCATTCTGCTGCCCCCTAGGGCGAGGAACGATTTAACTGTACCTTCCCCAGGCTTTCCCGGTTTCCCCAGGTAGTGACCTCCTGTCCCAGGAGGGGACTCAGAACCCCCGGCGAGACAGCGGTAACCTGAAAAGTTAGCGGTCGTTTATAGAATGAACCGTCGATGGCAATCTCTTCGTCCTCACCGACGACAATTTCCACTTCCCCTTCCTGGAAACTGGTAATCCGCCTCTGGCCAACCATTACATAGGCGTGGCGCAGGCCCCGGTGGCCGAGGATTTTGATCTTAATCCTGGCCGCCTCTTCCCCAGCTTCTCCCACGGCTATTGCCGGCAGTGTTTCCGGGGAAGGGCCAAAGTGGCTGTAGAGCCAATGCCGGGGCTGGGGATAGCTGAGGATCAATTGGACGGCAACCACCAGAAATAAAGTTCCCAGGAGGGAATAATAGATAGCCCGTTCCATCCAGCCAGCCAGCTGCAGCAGTTTTTCTTCCGGCGGTGCGGCCACCATCACCCCTCCCCTTCCCTTGGTTTTCCCTATGATATGCCTGGAAGGGGTGATTTATTCCAGAATTGGCCGGGGCTTATTCCGCCTTTTACCTTCTCCTGGTATTCTGCAGGGAGTAGAGGAAGGACCGGAGCTCACTGTTGAATTTGAAGAGCAGTCGTTCCAGCTGGTAGCGGCTCAGGTCAAATTCCTCCGGTTCCAAAACTTCCACCTTGCGAAATTCTTCCCGCATAATAAACCTTATTGCTTCTTCAAGGGAATCAATCTCGACTACCACTTCGGCCGGGGCGAAGGCCACTTCTGTGCCCAATTCTTCATCATAAATCCGGTAGATGTCGTGGGAAAGATCCACCTCTTCGATGGTTACCCCCTGCAGGGGGACATTGCGGAGCAGGGCAACTTGCTGTTCCCTTGTTTCTTCCGCAACCCGTTCTGTGCTCTTGCCACCCCAGAAAAGAAAACGACCCGGCCTTACTGTTCCCCGGTAATCAAAGCGAATCTTGAGCCTGATCTTGCTCCCCGCCTTTTCTTCACCCATTGCCTGGTTCCACCTCCCCTTCATCCCTGCGCAAGGAACGACATCCCTTGTCCTTATTCTTTTGGAGGTGTCAGAGCTGGCCGATTATAGAAGATAAAGGGTCGAAATAATGTCCCCTGCCACCCGCTGAGGAACAATGGCCCGGATCTAATGCAGTTATTCTCTCCAAACTTGATTATTCCTGCCGGCCAAGCTGCCATTGGCAAGGAACTAAATATTAAAAATTAATGTTCTGGGGTAACCGCCGCCGGCCGGAAAAGAGGCGTAGATAATGCCACAATGGGGCAGGGAAAGGTTCCAGAAGACACCGGGATCCCTTTTCAACCAGAGACCCAGGAGAAACCGGATGGGTCCGGCATGGGTTACCACCGCAATTGTACCTGTCGAATTATGGAGCAAAATGTCGTTCCAGCCCCTTTTTATTCTGTCGAGCAATGTCGAAACATCTTCGCCCCCCGGGGGAACAAGCTCTTCCGGCCGCGTCAGGAGACAATGGGCTCCCTGGGGGTATTGTTCGGCAATCTCGCCAAAGGTTAACCCCTCCCAGGCGCCAAAGTTAAGTTCCCGCAAATCCTTCATAGGTGTCAGCCCGGGGCAGCCCAGCTGTTCCTGGATTATGGCCGCCGTTTCCCTGGCCCGCGGCAGGTCACTGGTGTAAATGTGGGAAATCCCTGCGGCCCGCAATCTTTGGCCGGCAAGGAGGGCCTGCCGCCGGCCTCGGTCATTAAGGGAAATTGGGCTGTGGCCCTGGAATGCACCCCGCGCGTTCCAGTCAGTCTCCCCGTGCCGCACCAGAAAAACACGCAAATAATTTTTGCCCGCCATGGACCTTTCTCCTTCTTCAGCGGAGGCGGTTCCGGCTGAGGGACTTCAGTTCCAGGGGGATCCCGGCTGCTACGAGATAGACCTCATGGGCACTGGCGGCCACGGCGCAGTTTGCCCGTCCCAGCAGGTCCCTGTACCGGCGCCCCAGGGGTGTGGGAGGAACAAGACCCCAGCCTACTTCGTTGGAGACAATAATGGTGTCGGCGGGGATCCTCCCGGCCGTTGCAATCAGGTCTTCAACCTGCTCCAGGGCTTTCTTTTCCCGGCCGGGA
>DUTA01000128.1 GCA_012842325.1 Bacillota bacterium
GAGCCATTTCTGATGTCTCCTCTCTAGGATGTTATGGTTGCAATTTCATTCTAACCGAGGGACACAAGAAATGGCTTCTTTTATTTCATGGGGAAACCAATTTTACACAATTATACGGACTCAACTGCGGGGGGCAGGAGGGAATAGTACAGAGGCCGCAGAAGGTCCGCTCCCTCTCCTGGTCTCCGGGTATGGTCATAAGCCCGGAGCCGGCCAACCAGCTGCAGGAAGGCCCGGGCCAGGGGAGGGGTCCAGGCTTTCAGATACCAGGAAAAGCTTCCCCCCTCCTCCCCGTCGGCCAGGGGAAAGAAGGGGTGTCCCTCCAGCCCGGTCAGCCACTCCTCCAGTTCCCCATTCCCTGCCTGACGGGGATAGGAAAAACCGAGGAGGGGGGCAGCCAGCAGCTTTCCCATAATGGCAAAATAGGTGTGGAGGGCTACCAGCAAAAGCTCCGGCTCCCATCCCTGCCCCGGCCAGTGCAGGTCCCGCAACAACTCCTTCAGCGCCCCCTCTTCCCGGGCCCGGGCCCTGGCACTTCTTCTCTCCTCCTCCCGTCCCCGCGCGGCCAGCCACTGAGACAATACCGGTTCCTTCACCCGGGAAGGAGCTCCCGCCAGGGCCCGGTACAGGGCAGTCACCATCTCCCGCCCCCTTACTGTGGCCAGGCAAAAATCGTCCCTTAAGTTTTTTGCTGTGAGGGGAATTTGACCAGAGACGTCCGGCATGGGTTTGCTACCTCCCCGCCCTTTATTCCCCGCCGCTCCATTTTCGGCATTGAGAAAGGTGGGGAAAGCTCCCCACCTTACCGTCCTAGCGCTATTTTCCCGCCCCCGTCAGGAAGTCCCAGGCAAACTGGGCATAGAGGGCAACTCCCCGGTCCAAAACATCCTCCTCTATATCAAACTTGGGGTGATGGTGGGGATAGCAGGCATTGGTCTCATTGCCCACCCCCAGGAAGGCAAAGACACCGGGGGCCTTTTCGCAGTAGAAGGCAAAGTCTTCGCTTCCTGTCTGTTTCGGTATGCTGGCCAGGCTTTCCTCGCCGTAGAGCCTGCGCATTATGTCGGCTGCCATCTCCGTAAGCTCCGGGTCATTCATGGTAACGGGGGTTAATTTGGCATATTCCATTTCCGCTTCCGCCCGGTAGGTGGCCGCCGTCCCCTTCATGATCCTTTCGATAATGCCGGGGGCCTGGGCCTGGAGTTCCGGGTCAAAGCCCCGGACGGTGCCTTCCAGGGTTCCCTTCCCTGCAATGATATTCCACCTGGTGCCAACATCCATTTTGCCAATGGTAACAACCAGGGAATCCAGGGGACTGACCTCGCGGCTGACTATGGACTGGAGGTTCATAACCGTCGCTGCTGCAGCCACTACGGCATCGACGGTCCGGTGGGGCTGGGCAGCGTGTCCACCCTTGCCGGTGATCTGGATCTTGAACATATCACAGAAGGCCATCCGCGGCCCCGGCTCCACCGATACCCGGCCTGCCGGTAGGTCAGCCCAAACATGGATGCCAAAGACCGCATCTACGTCATCCATTTCCCCCGCCTCGACGATGAGTTTGGCACCCTGGGCAACCTCTTCCCCGGGCTGGAAGAAAAACTTCACCTTCCCCGGCAGCCGGTCCCGGACCTTGCTCAGTACCTTGGCCGCTCCCAGCAGGGTGGCTACGTGGGCATCATGGCCGCAAGCATGCATGACACCCTCAACTTCCGAGGCATAGGGCACGTCATTCTCTTCCGTCAGGCTCAGGGCATCCATGTCGGCCCGCAGGGCCACGGTTTTGCCCGGTTTTGCCCCTTCCAGGATACCGATAATTGCCGTGTCTCCATGCCGGCGGACCGCAATGCCCAGCTTCCGCAGCTCCTCCTCCACCCGCTCAGCCGTCCGGAATTCCTTCATGCTGACCTCCGGATGGCGGTGGAAATCCCGCCGCCAGGCGATGACCTCTTCCTTGACCTCCTGGGCCAATTCCTTAAAACAGACCATTGCAATACCTCCTCTAAAAACACTTTCTGGGTTACTGGGCCAGGGCCAGTACCGCATCTAAATAAAGCTCCGCCCCCAGGGCAATGTCCTCGTAATCGGTCCACTCCTCGGGGCAGTGGCTTTTCCCACCGCGACTGGGTACAAAGAGGAGCCCCACCGGGGCCAGCCTGGCCATAACCATGGCATCATGACCGGCGCCACTGGGCATCAGCCTGTAGCTGATATTCCTCCGGCGGGCTGCCTCGGCCACGATATCGATAATCTTCGGCTCTGTGGCTACGGGGGGTACCGCCAGGGCTTCTTCCCAGGTATAAGTGAGATTTGCCGCCTCACAGACTGCGGCCAGTTCCTTCTTGATTTCCCTTTCCACCCTCTCAATTACCTCATTCTTCCCATCCCGGAAGTCAATGCTGAACTTCACCTCGGCGGGAACAACGTTGGAAGAACCCGGTTTGACCTGGAGCATACCCACGGTACCGACTGTATTCTCCCCCGCTTCCCGGGCGATCCGGTTGATGGCGGTAATCACCTGACTCGCCCCCACCAGGGCGTCCCGCCGCATGGGCATGGGCGTCGTCCCGGCATGATCGGCAGAACCGTTGATGGTAACAAAGATGGTCTTGATCCCGACAATGGACTCCACAATCCCAATCTTGGTCCCGGCGGCTTCCAGAATTGGACCCTGTTCGATGTGGAGCTCCAAAAAGGCCTTGACGGAGCCCGGCTTGCGCACAGCTTCCCGGACCCGGTCCGGATCCAGGCCGAAGGCCCGCATCGCTTCAGCCTTGCTGATGCCTTCCTCGTCGAAGGTGCCCGTCATCTCTTCCGGGGAAATGCCGTCCACCATAGCCCGGCTCCCGTACAAGCCGGAGCCAAACCTGGCCCCTTCCTCCTCGGTCATGACCACCACTTCAATGGGATGGACCGTCTCTTTCCCCAACTCCTGCAGGGCCCTGGCTATTTCCAAAGCCGCCACCACGCCGGCGGCGCCGTCAAAGGGACCTCCGCTCTTCACGGAATCGATGTGGGAGCCGAGCATCACCACCGGTGCCCCCGGCTCCCTGCCTGCCCGGCGGCCAAACAGGTTGCCTGCCGCATCGGTATAGACCTCCAGCCCGATGGAACGCATCTCCTGCTCCAGGTAGTCCCTGGCCTGGCGCTCCTCGGGGGTAAAGGCCATCCGGGTGACACCCTTCCCCGGCGTTGCCGTAAACCGGGCCAGGGTCTCCAAATCCTTGCGTATGCGTTCTACCTTGATCAATCTTCAACCCTCCTGTGCTTGCCTGGGCTGAAAGGGCCAGCCCGGCAAATTCTTTGTGGCTTCCATGGGCAGAAGAGGGAAAATGCCCCTGGCACTTTTATCTATGTATTTCCTGCCAGTTCCCAAGGGTACCCTAACAAAAAAAGGGCTGCAACAACACAATAATGTACCTCCCTCAGTATTATTGTAACCCCATGGGAGCGTCCTAACAATCGTATTTTTAACAGTATATCAAAGCAGAATTAAAGTGACAACCGTTAAATACAAATAAACGGTAGAGCGACCAGAGTTTCGTTCACAGATATTTAATCGCTTAAAAAAGATATTGAAAAGGGTGGGTATCCCTGAGATATTATGGGTGTGGAAAAGAAACCAAATACCTCAGAAAGGAGACCC
>DUTA01000137.1 GCA_012842325.1 Bacillota bacterium
CTTAGGGTACTCTACGAAACCCTGGGTGATAGCTCTACGGAACCTCAGCGGCTTCAGCACAGCTTTATGAACACCAATTGTGGCGAGGTCTCTCGCCTACTAAAGCTTGACGTGTACGGCGGGAATTCCGGCCTTGACAGCGGGAAGAGGGATATGTTACTTTTTAGGAAAGGCAGCCGGTAAACTTAATACTGCACGGGGAGCCGAAACATGGCTGAGAGTGAACCTCATGGTTCAGACCCGTAGAACCTGATCTGGGTAATGCCAGCGTAGGGATTGGGAAATTAGATCAGAGGTAGACCTGCACACTTTTACCCAGTCTGCGGCGGTAAAGGTTTTTCTTCTGCCTCGCTGCTGGGCCTCTGCTTTTAGCACGGGATGGCTCTCCGGAAAGGGGGGCCTTTTATTATGGAAATATAATTGCTGTCGCGTTGCAGTGAGGTTGATGCCTGAGGCAGGTTTGGGTGTCTGAAAACAGTTATACTATTGGCAAGGAGGTAAAACGGTATGAAATCCCAGAAGTTAACCCTGGCGGCCCTCTTTGTCGCCATTGCCACCCTGACGGGCCATGTTTTCTATATCCCCGTCGGTTTCTCCAAGTGTTTTCCCATCCAGCACACCGTCAACGTCCTGGCGGCAGTCCTCCTGGGACCCTGGTATGGAGTTGCCATCGCCTTCGCAACTTCTCTTCTCCGCAACCTCCTGGGGACAGGTACCCTGCTGGCCTTCCCCGGCAGCATGTTCGGGGCCCTGCTGGCGGGGGTATTGTACCAGCGGACGGGGAAGGTGCTAATGGCTTCCCTGGGTGAAGTGGTCGGTACGGGCTTCATCGGCGCCCTGGCCGCCTATCCCGTTGTAAAGCTGATCATGGGGCAGGAGACGGCCCTTTTCTTCTACGTGGTCCCCTTTCTGACCAGCACCGTCGGTGGCACTATAATCGCCAACCTGCTCCTGAAGGCCCTGGCTTCCCTCAAGATAAGCATCACCAATGGGGAAAGAAGCATATAGTTGCTCCAGCCCGGGAGGGGGGGAAAGGCTCCTGCCCTCGGACCCCCTTTGCCGGATCACACAAGATAACAGCGGAGCTGAGCCCAGATGAAACTGCTCGATAAAGTAGCCGCCCTGCGGCTGCTGATAAGTGAAAAGAAACCCCTGATCCACCACATCACCAATTATGTCACGGTCAACGACTGTGCCAATATTACCCTGGCCATCGGCGCTTATCCCATCATGGCCAGGGACAAAGCCGAGGTGGAGGAAATCGTCTCCAGGGCCGGGGCCCTGGTCCTGAATACCGGCACCCTGAGCCCCGGCGCCGTGGAAGCCATGCTGCTGGCGGGGCAAAGGGCCAACGCCCTGGGGGTGCCCGTCGTTCTCGACCCCGTGGGCGTGGGGGCCAGCAGACTGCGGCGGGAGGCCGTCGCCGGGCTCCTGGCCCGGGTGAGGATCTCTGTCCTGAAAGGGAACATGTCGGAAATAAAGTTCCTGGCCGGCCTAAAGGCCGGGGTCCAAGGGGTGGATGCCACGGCCGACAGCCGGGGAAGTGAAAAGGCGGCCCGGGAACTGGCCCGGCGGCTGAGCTGCGTGGTGGCCATTACGGGCAGGCGGGATGTCCTTTCCGATGGAGAAAGAATCTATTATGTGGACAACGGGCAGGCCATGTTGACCAGAGTCAGCGGCACCGGCTGCATGACCACCTCCCTCATTGCCTCCTACTGTGCCGTTACCGACGAGTACCTGGCGGCCGCCCTGGGCGGAATAATGACCATGGGAATTGCCGGCGAGCTGGCCGGCCGGACCCTGCAGAACAATGAAGGCCCCGGCACCTTTAAAGTCAGGCTCTTTGATGCCGTCTACAACCTCACCCCGGCCCAGATAAGGGATCTGGGTCTGGTAACGGTGGGATCACAAAAAGGGGACTGCTCCCCCCTCTATCCAGGATAGAAGGGGCGGCAGTCCCCCTTTAATATCCCCGGGCTACCGCTCAAAGCGGCTCAAAAAGGCCCTGGTGCGCTCATTCCGGGGATTGTTGATCACCTGTTCCGGGGGTCCCTCCTCGACGATTACCCCGCCATCGATGAAAACAATGTGGTCCGCCACATCCCGGGCAAAGGCGATCTCGTGGGTGACGATCACCATGGTCATATTCTCCGCCGCCAGGTCCTTGATGACCTTCAGGATTTCCCCCGTCAGTTCCGGGTCCAGGGCCGAAGTCGGCTCATCGAAAAAGAGCACCTTGGGGTTCAGGGCCAGGGCCCGGGCGATGGAAACCCGCTGCTGCTGCCCCCCCGACAGCTGGTAGGGGTAGGCATTTTCTTTATCTGAGAGGGCCATTTTCTTCAGCAGATCCCGGCCGATGGCCAGGGCTTCTTCCTTACTCTTTTTCTGCACGGTGATGAGGGCATCGGTGACATTTCTGATTACCGAAAAGTGGGGAAAGAGGTTGAAGTTCTGGAAAACCAGGCCAAAATAGCCCCGGATTTTTTTCAGCTGCCCGGGGGGCGCCGGAACCGCCTTCCCGTCGGGGCCGGTCCGGACGGCATGCTCCCCCAGATAAATCAGTTCTCCCGCATCCATGGTTTCCAGCAGAGTTGCACAGCGGAGCAGGGTCGATTTCCCGGAACCCGACGGCCCGATAATGGCAACAACCTGTCCCTCCTCCACCTCCAGGGAAATATCTTTAATTACCTCGAGGTCACCAAAACTCTTGCGCAGGTTTCTTATTTCCAGATACTTCATGCCGGCAACCCCCTAGCGGAAATAATCCAGCTTCTTTTCAATCCACTCCATGATGGTGGCGACGATAAAGTTGAAGACATAGTAGAAGATCCCCGCGGCGACAAAGGGCAGCACCGATGATTGGGCGGAAGCAATGGCCTTGGCCACGGTGAACATTTCCGAAACAGAGATGGTAAAGGCCAGGGCGGTATCCTTGATCAGGGTGATGACTTCGTTGGTCACCGCCGGCAGGATGCGCTTGATCACCTGGGGCATAATAATCCGGATAAAGGTCTGGGACCGGCTGTAGCCCAGCACCTGGGCTGCCTCGTACTGGCCCACATCTATGGATTCGATCCCGCCCCGGTAGATCTCGGCGAAGTAGGCGGCGTAATTGAGGACAAAACCGACAATGGTGGCCAAAAAACGGTTTGGGGTCGGCAGGCCAAAGATAAAATAGGGACCAAAATATACTACCATCAACTGGAGGATCAGCGGTGTTCCCCGCATGATGGAGATGTAGAACTTGATGACGTTTTTCAAGATAAGGTTCCTGGACATTCGGCCAAGGGCCACCAGCAATCCCAGGGGAAGGGAAAAGAGGAGGGTGAGGAGAAAGATTTCCACCGAAACCCACATGCCCTCGGCCAGTTTTGCGACCAGTACTGTAAACTCCACAACCTTGCCCCCTTCTCACAGCAAAGAAAGGGCCATCACAGCAGGGACAGCCCTTTCCCTCTCCTTCTGCCCTAATTCCTCAATTATTTACTTCTTGCCGATGGTAGTTACATCCTTGCCAAACCATTCCTCGGAAATGCGGGCCAGGGTACCGTCGGCGGCCATTTCCTCCAGGGTGGCCTGGACTACATCCCGCAGTTCCGTATTCCCCAGCAGGAAGCCGACACCATAATCTTCCGCCGCCAGTTTTTCTTCCAGGACGTAGTAGTTGGCTCCCCTTTTCTCGATTTTGTAGTTGGCGACGATCTCATCCATGGCCACGGCATCGACGGCCCCGGATTCCAGGTCCATCAGGGCAGTTTCATAATCGGCGGCCTTTATATACTCGCCAAAGGTTTCCACCAGATCGGGCCGATCGGCCAGGGCCGCCTCGGCACTGGAATCCATCTGCACCACTACCTTCTTGCCGGCCAAATCAGCCAGGGTCTTTATGCCGGAATCGGCCATGACGACAAAGACCTGGTTATTGGCCATATAGGGTTCGGTCCAGGTATATTTGTCTTCCCGTCCATTGATGGTAAAGCCATTCCAGACACAGTCGATATTCTTTGAGGCCAGTTCCATGTCCTTGGCATCCCAGGCGATGGGCTGCAGGACAAGCTCCAGTCCCAGCCGCCGGGCCACCTCTGCCGCCAGATCCAGGTCAAAGCCGGTAAACTGGCCGTCATCGCCGACAAAACCCATGGGCGGGAAGTTCTGGTCAAAACCAACGATAAATTTGCCCGGAACGACGGTGTTGTATGCTGTTTCTTCACCACCGGTCTCTTCGCTGGTCTCTCCGGCATCTTCCCCGGCAGGCTCACCGCCAGGACTTGACGTGCAGGCTGCCAGGCTGATCACCATGATTGCCGCAAGGAATAGTACCAGTATTTTTTTCTTCATCTCGGTTCCCCCTCCTGAATTGGTTTTCAATCACTTTATGAGTTTATCACAGTAAAGGAAAGAAGTCAAGGGTTTAATTGCAGATTGTGGTAGAGCGACCAGAGTTTCGTTCACAGATATTTAATCGCTTAAAAAAGATATTGAAAAGGGTGGGTATCCCTGAGATATTATGGGTGTGGAAAAGAAACCAAATACCTCAGAAAGGAGACCCAC
>DUTA01000129.1 GCA_012842325.1 Bacillota bacterium
CATGGGGCGTCCCCTAATTGTTCTCGGCCGGCGCCGCAGCCCAGCCCCCGGCCGACCGGCCGGCGGCCGGCTCTCCTTCCACCGTCAGGTCTGCCAGCGCCTCCTCCCAGGGGATGGCAAATCTCCTAAACCTGCCCGGCCTGATAATCTCTTCCCTGCCCTGCCGGGGAGGATCCCAGGACCAGTCCGTTACCCCGCACCAGGCGAGGCCGATTCCCAGACCCAGGACCAGCAGGAGAAAGATAATGATCACTGAAGCCAGATTACCGCGGTTGAGAAGAAGGGACAGGCCCATCAGGATAAGAAAGAGGGGCCACAGATTTCTGAACAGGCACCACAGGGAAAAGGAGGGAAGAAAGCCCAGCCTCTGCAGGGCCAGGACCAGCCCCACAACCACCAGAAAGAAGCCGAACCAAAGGCGCCCGCCCCTCATCTCTTACGCCCCCTCAAGCCACCGGCAACCAGGATGAGCCCAACCACTACCAACAGGGCCGGCCAGAAGAGGGAACGGGCCAGTTGCCAGAACTGGTGCCAGTAGAAGCCGGGGAACAAGCGGTGCAATACATTGAGGCAGACACCGCCCAGCCGCTGCAGGAGAAAGAAGATACCCAGGACAACAAGAAACAGGCCGATGACCCGGCGCCCTCCATCCGGGGCCGCCTCCTCCGGCTCCTTCCTTTCCCCTTCTTCCTCCTCCCCTTCTTCCTTTTCCTCTCCTTCCCCGGCGGGCGCATCTCCGGGCTCAGGCTCCGGTTTCTTTGCCTTTCCCGGCTCCCCTTCCGGTTCTTCCGGAATGACAAGCCAGCAGATGATGTAGCCCAGTATCCCCGGCCCTCCCATCAGGGCCAGGAGAACCCAGATAATGCGGACCAGGACCACATCGACATCCAGGTAAGCGGCCAGGCCGCCGGCCACACCGCCCAAAACCCTCTCTGTGCGGGAACGGTACAAGCGCTTTTTCACCAAATCCTCTCCCTTCCTGCTGCCAGTATCACTGTTCCGGGTCATCCCACCCCTACTCTATGCTGCTGCAGCACCAGCAGGCTACCCCTATTCTACCCTTTTCGGCAAAGTATTGCCAGCCCCTGCCGGGAAAATCCGGCCGCGCAAAAAAAAACCGGGTTAAACCCGGTTTAATCGCCGCCCCCCGGCCCCCCTGCCGGCAGAACCCCCTTCACCCTCCTGGCCACCACGGCGGCCACGGCCGCCTTCAGGAGATCGCCGGGGATAAAGGGCAGGGTGCCGACACCCAGGGCACTGAGGGGGTCCATGCCCGTAACCAGAACAAGCTGGGCCGTACCCAGGGCGTAGACCATCAAAACCCCGCCGACCAGATTGGCCAGGACCAGGGGCCAAAGCCCCGCCCCACGGCCGGGATTACCGGCCAGTCGGCCAATGACATAGGCAGCCAGGGGAAAGGCGAGGAGAAAGCCTCCCGTGGGGCCGGCCAGCACCCCGATGCCGGCCCGGGCCCCGGCAAAGACCGGCAGGCCCGCCAGTCCGGTGAGGAGAAAAAGGAGCATGCTGAAGAAACCGGCTCGGGGCCCCAGGAGGGAACCGGCCAGCATGACGCCAAAGGTCTGGCCGGTAATGGGCACCGGACTGAAGGGCAGGGGAAGCTGGACATAGCCCAGGACGGCGGTCAGAGCAGCCAGGAGGCCCGCCCCCAGCATCTCCCGCAGGTTCAGCAAGGTTCTCCTCCCCCCGGCCGGCATGTTCCTTCCTCCCTTCCTTTGCCTTCACTCATACCCAGTTTACCAGCCCGGGAGGAAATGGTCAACCTTTTTTAGCTAACGGGTTAACATATCAGGGGCTCCCCTGGAGCCGCTGCCAGAGGTGCTGGAGCCGGGAGCCCAGCTGGGGATCCCAGTTCCTTTCCACCCTTTCCGCCCCCCTGATGATGGTGGCCGGGTGCTTGTGCAGGAACCTGGCCACCTCTGCCGCCGTCCAGGAACCCAGGCGCAGGGCCATATAGGAGATGAGGCTTCGGGACCAGACCACCCGCCTGGAGCGGTCGCTGCCGCAGATCTTGCCCAGGGAGGTCCCGGTGGTCCGGGCAATTTCGGCCGCCAGGGTCAGAAGGCCGGGGCCCCTTCCCCTCTCCCCTTCCCCGGCTCCCTCACCTGCAGCCGCCGCCTCTTCCCAGCCGGCCAGTGGCGAAAGCCCCCTGCCTTCCAGACCGGCGGCCATGATGTCCCGGTACAGCTCCCGGCCGACGGCTGTATCCGGGGCCAGGGACAGTAAAACTACTTCCCGGTCGACCACCCCTTCCGGCCCGGGAGACAGGTATTCGCCGTGACTGCTCCAGGGATAAGCTTCCACTGCCTCTGCCAGCCCCGAGCGCAGGGGATGATGGTGGAGCCAGCGCAATAGTTTCCAGAAATGTTCCGTGCGGGTGCAGGGGCCCGACGAATAGCGGCCCTGGAACAGGTGCCCACTGCGCCGGTGAGTTTTGTTGAAATACCGGGCATAGGCGCTGTGGAGGCTGTGCATGATCCGGGGCAATTCCACGGGTCCGGGTTCCAGCAGGAGGTGGACATGATCGGGCAGAAGAACATAGCCGTAGAGACGGAAGCGCAGCCGTTTTTTATAGCGCTTCAAGAGGGCAAGATACATCCGGCGGTCTGCATCGGAGTGAAAGATTGGCTCCTGGTTGTTGCCCACCTTCACCGTATGGTAGATGACGCCGAAACCCCCTCCATCCCAACCCATTTTCCTCCCTCCCATACATTTACTTACTATATTGTTATTATTTACCATTTGCCAATTTCCTGCCGGACCCGCAAATACTCCCGGCTGTCCCGCCGCCGGAATCCTGAAGGAACCTTAACAATTCGGTAACACTTTTTTCACCCTTCGGTAAACCTTTGGCCGGCAGGAACTGGTATACTAACGGCAGGATAAGGAGATTGACACCGGGCGAAAAGGCATGTCCCCCAAGGGAGAAAGGAGATGGTATGATGCAGATCAGCGACCTGCTGCAACAGCTATATACTGTCGCCTTCCGCTTGACGGGACAAGAAGAAGCAGCCGCCGCCCTGGTCCGGGCTGCCCTCCCCCTGCCAGGGGAGGCCCGGCAGTGGCCGCAAAACCCCCTGCCAGCCCAGTACATTATGAAAAGCGCCCGGGAGGTCTGCCGTCTCTTCCTGCGCCGGCCTGTGCCGGAAAAGGGGCCGGCAGCGGCTACCCTTCCCGGCCCCGCCTGCCGGAAGCAGGCCGTCCAGGCCGCCCTCCTCACCCTGGAACCACTGCCCAGGGTGGTGGTTGTGTGGCGGGACGTGGTCGGTTTCCCTGTCTCGGAGCTGGTTCCCCTGGTCCAGCAGCCAGTGGAAGACCTGTACCGGATCCTGGGCCAGGGACGACGGGAACTAAAAAAGCAGTTGATATAAATTAGGGGCACCCACCGGGGTGCCCATAATTTTCTGGTCGACAATCGGTTTTTCAACAATTGACAACTGACAGTAACAGGGAACAAAAAGCAGATATCAAAACTTCAAGTCAATATCGAAATCGGTCAGGGTCAGGCTCACGGGGCAGGCGGCCATGTGCTCATCGCCACAGCGGCTGCAGATTTCCGGCAGCAGCTGGCCATCGGTCAGCCCCGCCTGGATGAAGGCCCGCAGGCCCTGCCGCAGGGCCGCCAGATCCTCAACCTTCATCCGGCCCACGATCCGGGAAAAGTACTCCCGCTGGCGGGCCAAAGCCCGGTCCAGGACCTCCCGGCCCAGGGGCGACAGCTGGATAAATACCTGGCGCCGGTCTTCCGGATTAACTTCCCGGATCACCAGCCCCTTCCGGACCAGCCGTTCCACAAGGTTGGTCGCCGCCGCCCGGCTGATGGCCAGGCCTTCGGCAATATTGCTGGCATTGACATCCTCGTGGCGGTGGAGATAGTGAAGGCAGGACAGCTGGACGGCAGTCAGGTCATTGTCCTCTTCCAGGGCCTGCTCCAGGACTCCCCTCACCAGCAGCCGGCAAAAGAGCCTGCCCAGCAATTCCAGGTACTTTACGTCCCGACTTTGCAGTGTATCTTCAGGCACAGGAAATCACCTGCCAAATTATCTTTACATAAAGGTTAACATAGCTAAGCACACCAGGCAAATTGTTCCGGTAAATCCCCTTCAGCACCTGACCCCCGCCAGCTGGCAGAGCCGGACCGGGATCTGGTTCAGGGGGAGCACCTCATCCACCACCCCGGCCTCCACGGCCGCCCGGGGCATGCCGTAGATGAGGCAGGTTTCGGGAGCCTCGGCGATGACAAAGCCTCCCCGTTCCTTTACCGCCGCCAGGCCCACCGCACCGTCGCTGCCCATCCCCGTCAATATGAGGGCCAGCACCTGCCGGCCATAGGCCTCGGCAGCGGAAGCGAAGAGGATGTCGGCCGAGGGCTTGTAGATATCCCTGGGCCCCGCCTCTTGCACGGAGACCCTGCCTTCCTGGAAGGAGCGCTGGACCCGGAGCTGGGAGCCGGCCGGGGCGATGAGGACCAAACCGGGTTCAATGAGGTCTCCCTCCCGGGCTTCCCTTACCCGCAGGCGGCAGATGCTGTCGAGGCGTTCCGCCAGGTAGCGGGTAAAGCCCGGGGGCATATGCTGGGCGATGACGATGCCCAGGGGAAAGGGATCGGGCAGCTGAGTCAAAAGGTAGCTCAGGGCCGAAGGACCCCCCGATGACAAGCCGATGACCACAATTGCCGGGGAAAAGCCCGGGGGCCTGGCCGGCACCAAAGGGGACTCCAGGGCCGGGCGCTGGAGGCGTTTCAGGTCAACCCGGGCGGCAGCCTTCACCTTCTGGGCAAGCTCCCTGCCCAGGGCGCCGAGGGCATCCTGCTGGACTGTGTGGGGCTTGGCCACAAAGTCGATGGCGCCCAGCTCCAGGGCCCTGATGGTAATCTCTGCCCCCCGGGTGGTGAGGGCGCTCAGCATGACCACCGGCAGCGGGTGGGCAGCCATTATCCTTTCCAGGGTCGCCAGGCCGTCGAGGCGGGGCATTTCCACATCCAGGGTCACCACATCGGGCTTCAGCCAGGATATTTTCTCCAGGGCATCGAGGCCATCCCGGGCCCCGCCCACAACCTGGATCCCGGGGTCAGCCTTCAAGATATCGGTTATTATCTGCCGCATCAGGGCGGAATCATCGACAACCAGTACCCGGATCGGTTGCTGCATCCTGCTCCCATCCTTCCCTTGTTGCCTCGCTGGGTTTTCCCTTCTGTTTTAAACAGTATCCAGCTATCTCTATTATACACTCCCGGGCCCGCCTCCGGGCAAAAAAATAGCCCTCGCAATACCGGGGGAAGGCGAATTTCTCCCCGCCCGCAGGACCGGCGGCAATATTTCCTTCCCGGAAGGGCATCATCTTCCGGGCCAGCACTGCTTCCCCGGGCCGCAGGGGGAACAGTGGAGGTTGTGCAGGCAGGGGCTATCTCAAGATTAGAAATAAGGAAGGCACCCCGCGGTGCCTTCTAGCCGTCCTTGTGTCCGTGCCGGTGCCGCCCCGGCCGCCCGGCGGCGATATCGGCGCTCGCGCAGCGGGGACAGTGCTGGGTTTCGGGGGAGCCGGCTTCAAGGGATACTTCCCAGCCGTAGCCGCAGGCCTGGCAGCGATAGTAGCGCTTTGCCAGCCGGTAGCAACCCCCGGCAATCCTGATGGCCTTTCCCTCCACCAGAGCCTCGGCCACCTTTTCCCTGGCACTGCCAATTATCCGGTGAAAGGTGGGGCGGGAAATCTGCATCCTCTCGGCACAGGTCTCCTGGTCCAGGCCTTCCTGATCCTTGAGGCGGATGGCCTCCAGCTCCTCAACGGTGAGGACAATCTCGTCCAAATACCGCAGGGGAACGCCGGCCGGTTTAAAATAGGTAACCTCCGGCAGGAATTCAACCCGCCGCCATTTGGGTGGTCGAGGCATCGGGCTCCCTCCCCCAATCTTACTATAGTATGTAGGTCTCCTTTTATTATATGACCGCCCGGTTCCTCCTGTCAATTAGAGGGGAAAAAGGCCGGCCGGGGGTCCCACCTTTTCCAGGGCAAGATAAAAGAGGAGAAAGAGGAGGGGGATGGCCGCACAGGCCAATTTATCCCTTCCCGTCAGGGCCTGGAAATCCAGGTATGTCCGGGTGGGATAGAGACCAAAGGCCCGGTTCTCCATAGAAATGGCCAGGGATTCCACCCTGCTCAAAGCCGAAATCACCAGGGGCAGGTAAAGATACTTGACCGCCGCCAGGAGGCGGCGGGGGGAAAGCCCTTCCAGCTCTATTCCCTTGGCCAGCTGGGCGTTTCGCACCTGGGCCAGCTCCAGCTGGAAAAGGGGGATGAAGCGGAGGGCTGTGATGAGCATAAAGCCGTACCGGTAGGGCAGCCCGGCCTGCATCAGGGCGTAGGCCAGCCGGTTGGGATCCGTGGTGGCCACAAAAAGATAGCTGGCCCCGATGATATTGAGAAAGCGCAGCATCATGCCGAGGCCCCCTAGGAGCCCCGCGGACCAAACCGACAGGGTAACGGGACCCAGGACAAACTGCCGGAGGAGCAGGCCCTCCCTGACGGCCAGGACCTGGACGAGAAGGATGAAAAGGCCGAAGAGGAGAATAAAGCGGAGCTTGCGGAAGAAAAAGGCAGGACCCAGCCCCGCCAGGGGAAAGGCGGCCAGCAGGCAGCCAAAGAGGAGGGCTTCCCCGGCGAGGGAGGAAAGGGCAAAAACAGTGAGGCTGAAGGAGAGCAAAAGGACCAGTTTTACCAGGGGGTGGAGGCGGTGCAGCAAGGAAGTGTTTTCGACATAGGTCAGGCCGGGGTAAAAACTCTGCCCCTCAGAAAGGGCCATCTCCATCCACCTTCTTTCTTCCATAGCCTGCAGGCAAATACTCCACCCGTCCCATCCGGGCCAGGCGGGCCATGGCCTCAGCCACCGGGGCATCGATGAGGAGTCTTCCCTGCTCCAGGAAAAGGACCCTCTGGCAGGAGGAAACCACCACCTCGGGCTCGTGGCAGGCCAGCAGGATTAGGCCTCCCCGGGACCGGTGCTCCGCCAGGGCGGCCAGGAGCAGCTCCAGCCGGCCGCCGTCCTGCCCCACCAGGGGCTCGTCCAAAAGCAGGAGGCGGGGATCATAGGCCAGGACCGAGACCAGGGTCAGCCTCTTTTTCTCCCCCAGGCTCAAGGTGAAGGGATTCCCCTCCCGGTACTGCTCCAGCTGAAAGGCCGCCAGCAACCGGTCCACCTTTGCTGCCAGCCGGTCCGGCCCTTCCCGGCTCAAAAAATGAGCGGGGAGGGCAGCTTCCCGGGCCACGGTTTTTTCAAAGAGCTGGTGATTGGGGTTCTGGAAGGTAAGGCCCATATCCCGGGCCCGCCGGGCAACCTTCCTGCTTGTTATATCTTCCCCCGCCAGCCGGATCTTCCCGCCCCGCAGCGGCACAAGACCCAGCAAGGCCAGCAGCAGGGTGGTCTTGCCGCTGCCGTTGTCCCCCATGAGGGCAATGGTCTCCCCTTCGTGGGCGGAAAAGCTGATTCCCCTGAGGACCTCCCGGTTCCCGTAGCCGGCCCGCAGGTTGTCGACAGCCAGGAGGGGCTCCCGCTTCCCGGCCGGCGGCCGCCTGCTTTCCGGCTGCCGGTGGGGTGGCGGGAAACCGCCTCCCGGGGCCAGGTATCTGGTCTGCACTTCGCCCGGCCCGGCCTGCCCCACTATCTTCCCCCCCTCCATAAACAGGAAGGCATCGGAAAGGGGGGCCAGGCCCGCCAGCCGGTGCTCGATAACAATGATGGCCATGCCCTGCTCCGCCTTCAGCTTCTCCAGGGTCTGGAGAACCTCCCGGGTGCAGGCGGGATCCAGGTTGGCCGTCGGCTCATCCAGAATGAGGAGGGAAGGGGTCATGGCCAGGACCGAGGCGATGGCCACCCGCTGCTTCTCCCCGCCCGAGAGGGTGTGGATCTTCCTTTCCTTTAAATGGAGAGCGCCGACGGCCTGCAGGGCCCAGCGGACCCTCTCTGCTATCTCTTCCGGCGGCAGGTGGAGATTCTCCGGTCCAAAGGCCACCTCGTCCACTACCCTCATGGTGCAGAGCTGGGCTTCGGGATCCTGCTGCACCAGGCCGACCAGCCCGGAAAGGCCCCCCGCCGGGTAATCCCTGGTGTCCCGCCCTTGAATGCGGACGGTGCCCTCCAGCCGGCCCGGGTAAGCATGGGGAATGAAGCCGGCCAGGCACAGGGCCAGGGTGGACTTCCCGCAGCCGCTGGGGCCCGTTATGGTCAGGAACTGGCCGGGGTACACCCGCAGGTTGACCCCGGCCAGGGCCGGACGGGCCGCCCCCCGGTAGGTGAAGGAAAGGTCCCGGATCTCAACAACGGGCTCCAGGGCCGGGCCGCTCCGGACTGAATTCCCCGTCACCACCCCTTCCATGGTGTCATCTTCTCTCCCTTCCGGATCTATTCAACGCGGATCCTGTTGACCATCCGCACCCAGTAGCCCCCTTCATAATTGGCGGCGATGAGCCGCAGGGTATCCCCTTCCTGAATCAGGATTAGCCGGTCATCCCGGAGCACATCCGCCAGGGGAAATTCCACCCTATAGCCGTCGGTGGCCATGACGATAAGCTTTTCGGCCCCCTCCAGGGGAACCGCCTCCTCCAGGATAACCCGCAGGGGCACGCCGGTATACTCCCGGGGCGGGACATGGGTGACCTGCCCCCGCAATTCGGCGGTGATGGTGGTGGTAGAGGCGGCAAACTGGCTCAGGCGAAAGGACAGGGGTCTTTCCACTTCCCCTTCCACCAGGCAGGTTGGTCCTGCCCAGGGGGGATCAAAGACAGCGGCATAGTAGTAGAGGGCACCCCCGGCCAAAAGCAGCACCAGGAGGGCCGTTACCGCAAACTTGAAGCGGGCGGGGCCCCTTTTCCTCTCCCCGGCGGCGGCTGCCCCTTCCTCCTCCCCCTCTGCTGCAGCGGGGATACGCAGGGGCCTGGCCGCCAGGACCACCTCCAGGACGCTGTGGCCGAAACTCCCCGCCAGGAGCACGCCGGAAACAAAGGCCAGGGCGCCAATAAAGAGGAGATAGGCCAGGGGGGCGCCGGAAAAATAGAGGAGCTGAAAGACAAAGACATTGGAAGCCGCCGCTGTCCCTCCCGCCAGCATATAGGTCAGGAGGTTATGCCGCCTGGTAAGGAGCAGGACCAGGTCCACCAGCAGGCCCTGGATCAGGGAAACCAGGATAATGGCCACCCCGTGGCTGCTGCCGGTGAGAAGTTCGATGGCCCCCTTGAGCAGGCCGGCGACGGCAGCCGCCCCCGGCCGGCGGACCAGACCTGCCACCAGAATGAACCAGAAAACATGGAGGCCGGAGACAAACTGCCCGGCGCCAAAGGGGACACCGAAAACCCGGTTCAGGAGGTTGCCCAGATAACCCACATAGGTACTCATAACCCCCCCGATCCCGCTCAAAGCGGCAATAACCAGCAGGTCCCGGTTGCTCAGGTATGGCTCCCTGCGCCCCGCCATCCTTTTCTCCCCCTATCCTGCCGTCACCCTTCCGGGTCCGGTGACAAATTGCCTAATCGATCCTGATGGTCCTGACATTGCGCACCCAATAGGGCTTGTTCACATCCCCCGGTTCCCGCTGGCCGACCACCAGCTGGAAGGGATTCCCCTCTTCCGGCGCCAATTCCTCCCCGTCCCTTTCCCAGGCCAGGATCATTTTCAGCTTGGCCCCGGGCCTTTCCTCGTCCAGATAGTCCTCCCTCTGAACCTCTTCCAGGGAATACTGGACCGTGTAGCCGTCCTCACCGATGAAGGTTACGGTGCCGGCCGTATCCTTCAGGTCCACTGTTTCCTCGATGATATGCCACACCCAAACCCCTTTAAACCGGAAGTATTCCCTCGTACCGTAGGTGTTGATGGCAAAGTAATCGGCCTCCACCAGGCCCCCCGCCATGGCTTTTAAGTCATCCAGGGTGAGGAGTGCCCTGTCCTTTACGCCTTCCCCCTCAATGACAAGGGTGCCCGGCGGCACCTCCTCCGCCGTCCTGCAGCCCGCCGCGGCGGCGGCAAGGAAGAGGAGGAAGAGCAGCAAGGCTATTCTATTGGCCCGGGGATAGAGGAAAACCATGATTCCGCCTCCCTGATGCTATATTAATTCCACCTCTGCAGGAGCACAGACAAAGGTGCGAGGAGGGCCTGCCGGGAAAAGAGCGGCACGGTGGCCCCGGGGGCAGGCCTAGTGGCGCAGTCCTCTTCCCGGGGTTCCTTAACCAGGAGGAAGCGGTCCAGCAGCCGTCCCCCGGGCTCCCTGCTCGTCAGGGTAAGGGTATTTCCCCTGATCTCCACCTGCTGGTAGCTGCTGACCCCCGCCACCGCCCGGGCGATGTAGTCTTTGGGGGGGCCGAGGCCGTAGTGCTTGTCCCCGGCATTGCCGATAATGTAGACGATTCCCTGGCCGCCGGGCCGGATTTGCCCCTCCCGCAGGGGCCTGGTCCGCAGGTAGACGTGCTGATCCCCGCTCAAAACCAGGTCGACCCCGCCAGCCTCCAAGAGGGGCACCCAGTTGGTCCGGAGATGCTCCCCCCGCCAGTTGTCCACGGCCTGGTAGGGGGGATGGTGGCAGACCACAATTTTCCAGGTTTTTTGGCTGGAGGCCAGATCCTCCCGGAGCCAGGCGGCAATCTTCTCGTAGTCGCCGGTGCCGGGAAGCCCCAGGGAGTTGCTGTCCAGGACGGTGATGTGGCAGTTCCCATAGTCAAAGGAGTAGATGGTCTCCTCGTAGCCTGCCGGACCGTTTTGGGGAAGGGCAAAGAATTGGCGGAAAAGTTCCGGATGGTCGTGGTTTCCCAGGGCCGGGAGCAGGGGAAGCCGGCGAAAAACAGGGGCGGCGGCAGCGAAAAATTCTTCCCATTCCTCCGTACTGTGGCCCTGATCCACCAGGTCCCCGCCCAGGAGGAGGAAGCCCAGGTCGGGGTTTTCCCCTAAGGCCCCGGCCAGCAGTTCTCCCCACCTTTGGTAGCCGCCCTGAACATCGCCCATAAAGAGGAAGGAAAAATTGTCGCTCCCGGGCCCGGTGGTAAAGGCGGCCGGTTCACTCCAGGCCCCTTCCCGGCCCACCCGGTAGACATACTGGGTGCCGGGGGTTAAGCCCCGCAGGGTTGCCGCAAAGCGAAGGCAGCCGTCAGCTGAGGGGCTCCCCTTCCCCGCCGCTTCCCGGGCGGCGGCAAAACTGCCGTCATACTCGGCGGCGGGCAGGTACTGGACCACCTCCCGGGTGCTGCCGGGCCCCGACCGCCAGGAAACAGTCAGGGTGGTGGCAGGGTCTTCCGTCCAGGAAAGCAAGATCTGATCCGGCATTTCGGCCCTGGCCGGGGCCGGGGAGCACACAATAATAAGAACCAGGAGAATTCCCGCTCCAACCTTGTAATTCAATTTCCCGTCCACCATCTTTTCTTCTCCCTGAATAATTATTTACCTGCCCTCTGCCAATCTGCCTGCCAGGCCGGAAGTACCCCTCCCCGGAGGCAGGGCTGGCCCCTATGCACAGCAGGAGCAAGTGGGCAAACCCGGCTTCCAGGCCGCCAGGATTTTGCCCACCCGCCTGTTTCAGACAGCTATTCTGTCCTTCTCGTCTCCCGCTTATTTTGCCGCCAGGGCCTTGACGACAACGGTGGCCGCTTCCGCCCGGGTGGCGTGTTCCCCGGGCCGGAAGGTGTTATCGGGATAGCCCGAGATAAGAGCATGATGGAGGGCTGTGGCCACAGCTTCCCTGGCCCAGTCCCTTACCCTGTCCCCGTCGGCAAAGGGTATTTCACCCCGCCACGGTTCCAGCCCGGCCGCCTTGACCAGCATGGTGGCCATCTGCTCCCGGGTCACCGGGTCATCGGGCCCGAAGGTGTTCTCATCGTACCCGCTGGCAATGCCCCGCTGGGCCGCCCCGGCAATGACTTCCCGGGCCCAGTGGCCCGCCGTGTCGGCAAAGACCCTGTCCCCCTGGCCCTCCAGGCCAAAGGCCTTGACCAGGATGGCGACAAATTCGGCCCTGGTGATCTTGCTGTCGGGCTTGAAGGTGCCGTCGGGATAGCCGCTGATGACGCCCCGTTCCACCAATTCCCGGATATAATCCTCGGCCCAGTGACCGGCAAGATCGGTCAGGCCCCCCGGTTTCCCTGAAGCGGGGAGCAGTTCAATCCGGCTGATCTGGGAGATTGAAGTTCCTCCCTTCACGGCCGGACCCACCAGCCGGAGGGGCCAGTCGCCGGAATCCTCGGGGATGGGGGCTCCGTTCAGGGTATTGGCCACAATGTAGTCGGTATTCCGGATAATGTCGGCACTGTCGATGGTCACCGTATAGCCGTCGGCAGCGGTGAGGACCACCTGATAACCGGCCCTGGCCAGCTGATCATTGAAGGCGTTGTTGGAATGCAGGTCCTCATCGTCGACAAAGCCGGCCAGGAGCCAGAGGGGCATGCCTTCCCAGACCCGGCCCTTGTCATCGGTATAGCTGGCCTTGTGGTTGGCCCCGAACTGGCAGGCCAGGGCCTGCTCGAAGTAAGTCTTGCTCACCTCATACTGCAAGCCGCCAATGGCTGTGCCGTCCAGCTTCAGGGTCCAGTCCCCCTGGGGTACGGAATAAACCCTGAGCTCCGTGATCCACTTGGCCGACAGGCCGGCACAGGAGGGGTACTGGACGCCGTCGGCGTAGTAGTAGTGCCAGTACTGCTCCGGTAAGGTCTCGTGCATATCCCACTGGCCGTAGACGTGGTCTTCCGGGGTGAAGTAGAGGCGCATCCCGTCGATCCACTCAGGCACAAACTTCCCGTCGGCCCACCAGGCCAGGATGGCATCCCCCTGGCGCGCCTGGACCGAGGGATCGGGGTAGATGGAAGAGTAGGGAAGTCTCGTCTCATAACCGTCTCTGGCGACCAGGACGATTTCCGTTCCGGCCCCCATGCCGCCCACCAGTTCACAGAGGTCCCGGAGCCGGGTGCCCATGACCGCGTTGGCAATCTTAAATCCGCCGGGATAGGTCTCGGCAGCGTCCCACACGTCGTTGGGGTCATTGGTAATGCCCTCGAATTTGTAGACGGTCTTCCCGTCGCCGATAACCTCCAGGTTGGCCCGCATCCACTTGTAATCGACGACCTTCTCGGCAATGATGGTTTTGCCGTCTTCACCGTACTTGACGATCCGCAGCTCGGGGACGGTCTGGGGAGCATCCAGGGAGGTCAGGGCAATTTCCACCACATTCCACACCGTGGCATCCCCCAGCTTGCCGTCCGGGGCCGGGCCGTCCCCCACCAGGCACAGTGGCCACAGCTCACCCTCCAGGGGCTTGCCGTTACATTGGTTGGCCAGAATATAGTCATTGCTCCGGGCCACATCCTGGCTGGAGTACTCGGCAACGAAGCCGTCGCCGCCCTTCACCAGAATCTTATACCCGGCTGTGGCCAGGGGAGCGTTGAAGGCGTGGGGTTGCCGGTCGTCGACCCAGCCGGCCAGGAGCCAGAGGGGCATACCCGACCAGACATTGCCCTCGGCGTCGGTCCACTCCTGGCGGTGGCCGGAATTGGGGCAGGCCAGGGCCTCTTCAAATTCCGCCTGGGAAAGAACAGCCTTGATCTCGCCGGTCAGGGTCAGGTTCCAGCTGCCTTCCTGCGCCGGCGGTGTCTGCAGTTCGGGAATTTCTATCCTGACGATGTTGCCGACGGCATTGCCCCCCAGGGAGCCGTCCTCCTTGACCACCCCGTTGCCCACCAAACGCAAGGGGGCGGAGGAACCCGTCAGGGGTTTTCCGTCGCATTTGTCGGCCACAATATAATCGTTGTTTCTGGCCACAGCGGCACCGTCAAAGGTCCGGGAGAAACCGTCCCCGGCCACAACCCGGACGGTGTAGCCCGCTTTGACGGCATCGTCGCTGAAGGTCCAGTGGCTGCCGGTCTCGATATCATCGACAGCCCCCAGCAGCACCCACAGGGGGGTACCGGACCAGACCTGCCCATCCTTATCGGTCCATTCCACATAATGGCCGGAACCCGTGCAGGCCAGGCCCTCTTCGAATTCCGCCTGGGTGATGGTATCGGTGACCTTGCCGGCCAGCTCCAGGGTCCAGCCTGCCGCCGGGGCCTGGGCAGGGGCGGGTTCCTCCTGCACCGGGGCCGATGTGGCACCAGTGGCTGCATCCGGTGTTGCACCGGTGACCACGTCGGCTCCGCCAGCCACGGCCACCACCGTCTTCACCGCCGCCGTCGCCGCCGCCTTGACGGCAGCCAGATCCGCCGGATCGGCCACATCGGCGGCATAATAGAACTCCACCCGGTCGCCGGCCGCCACCTTGATCAGGTTGAGGGCACCGGCCGGATTGTTGAAGCCGTCTTTATAGACATCGTTTACATAGGCATACCAGCGCCCCGGGTTGTCCCGGGTATACTTGCCCACATCGTCCAGGAGCAGGGCCCCCGAGGCCGCGTAATTCTTGTCGGTGACATTATAGCTGAAGCCGCCGGCCTTGCCTGCCGCCTGCAGAGCCCCCAGGGGGGTGTCGGCGGCGACGGTGTACTCTGCCCCGGAATTGTAGGCTTTCACGGTAAAGCTCTGCCCCGGGGTCAGGGTAACCGGCCCCTCATAAAGGACATCGACGGACCCTGCGGCCAGGGCAGGCACCGCCAGCATCCCGCCGGTGCCTCCGGCCAGCAGAAGGATCCCCAGGACCAGGGAAAAGAACCTGTACCAACCCATCCTTCCCTTCAACCTCAGCATCTTCCAACCCTCCTGTTCAAGCAATGCCAATGTCTTAAAGAGACCAGATGGAATAGTTGCATTTCACCCCCTTCCCCCTGCAAATAGCCATCAGGCTGAACGAGGTGTGCTTCCGGTACGGTTTATCTGGTAATAATAACCTGGCGCGTCTCCTGGTTGTAATCTACTTTCGCCCCCAGGATTTCACTGACAAAGCGGAGGGGAACAAAGGTGCGGCCGGGTGGGAGGAGCTCCGGCGGGCAGTCGATGGTCTCCCTCACGCCGTTGACGGTAACCTCACTGGAGCCGATGGTGAGGACAATCTCCTTCTCCCCGGCGGTGATGGTTACCTGCCCCACATCCCCATTCCACTGAACCCCAGCCTGCAGGGCTTCACTGACAAAGCGCAGCGGCACCAGGGTCCGCCCCGCCGCAGCATTGATGTAGGGTGCTGCATCGAGGATAAAAGGCTCACCATCAACCAGCGCCTCTTCCTTACCGATGGTGAGGATAATGGTCCTGGCCCCAGGCTCCTCTTCCACCACCCGGTAGTGGAAGGTTACCACCTCGCTGTCCAGCTTGCCGGGGCCGATGGTGACGGCCTTGATGGCGGTATCCCTTTCCAGGGGGCCGATGGGCCGATTAATGGTACCCAGAACATCGGCCCGGGCCGACCACCAGCGGCTGGCAATCCAGTTGTACATGGGGCTTTCAACGGTGGGGGTACTGCCGTCGGTGGTGTAATAGATCTTGTCATCATCGCTGTGCAGGTTGCTCAAGGTAACCATGCTGCCCTTGGGTACTGTGCCGGCCGGCGGGTTGGCCTGGGGCGGGTCCCACCGGGGCGGCTCGTCGGTGAGGACTTCGATTTTGCAGAGATATTTGACGAAGAGATTTCCCGTCTGCTCCGTTACCGCCCGCTGGCCCAGCATCAGCTGCAGGGTGTTTAGATCGTTCATATACTGGGGATTATCGCTTCCCTCCACACTGAGGAGGGCGATGATGGGCTCCACCTCCACTCTGCCCGCCGGATTCCCCGGAATGTGCCCGTCCTGATCGGCACCGCCCTCTTTGAAGTGGGGAAAGCAGTAGCGCCTGTCCTGGAGAAGCTCCTTGACAGTCAGGGTCACGGTGAAACCGTCCACGGCGCTAAACTTCAGGAGGGTGGCCTCCTCCTTGATCCCCGCCCTTTCCAGGAGGTCCCGCAGTTTAACCCCCCGGCCCACATACCACTTCTTCGTCGGCCAGGTATTAATGGTGCTGTAGAGGTACTGGTGCTGTTCCATTTCCTCCAGCTCCGCCCGGGTGAAAGTTACCGGGTTGGTTACCCCCTCCCCGGTGATTTCCAGGGTATGGGAAACTGCCCGGGCAGGACCGGGAACCACCAGACATAAAACAACTGCCAGCAGGACTGCACCCGCAAGCACCCGCCATGAAGTCGATTGTACCGGATGACCTACCCTTTTGTTCCCTCCAACCTTTAACA
>DUTA01000130.1 GCA_012842325.1 Bacillota bacterium
CAGGCAGGTGCCTTTTTTCTTTCATCCTTCTTGTTGGGGTAAGACAGGGTAAGACAGGGGAGGTAAGACAGGTAAGACAGGGGACGGTTCTCTGTCTCACTGATGAGACAGAGAACCGTCCCCTGTCTTACCGACATTTTATCAGAATAAATTCAACATGACATTATCACAGAACAACTACACCCCCTGCGCAGCCCATCCTTGACAGTGGGGGCATCTTCCGTTATATTCAACTCAGTTAAAGCGGCATTTTCCCGGATTGATCTTTAAGGCCGAGGAGGGACACAGAAATGACCGGTATAGAAGGGGAAAAGATTGTTGTTCTGGATCTGGGCGGGCAGCAGAGCCAGCTGTTGGCCAGGCGGGTACGGGCAAACCGGGTTTTTTGTGAAGTTTTACCCTATAACGTTCCCGTGGAAAAAATCCAGGGGGAAAGTCTGCGGGGTATAATCTTAAGCGGCCGCCCGGCAACGACAGGCGGGGAAGTCCCCCTGTCCCCACAGGTTTTTGCCCTGGGTGTACCCGTCCTGGGGGTCGGTTACGGAATGGAGCTCCTGGTCCGCCTGCTGGGGGGAAGGGTGGCCAGGGCGGAAGCCGGGGCGGGGGGGCAGGAGCAGCTGGCAGTTGACGATGCCCGGGACCTCCTGGCCGGTTTCAATACAGGGGAGACGGTCTGGCTGGAACACGGCGCTGTAATCGAAGATCTGCCGCCGGGATTTATCGTTCTCGGCAGAACCGAGAACTTCCCCGTCGCTGCCCTGGCCCAGCGGGACCGCAAGCTCTACGGCCTGCTCTTTCAGCCCGCGGTCGAGGAGACCCCGCGGGGGATGGAGGTCATCAGGAATTTCCTCTACCGGATCTGCGGCTGCCGGGGCCTTTGGTCCCCCGCGGCCTTTGTTGCAGAGCAGACGGAAGCCATCAGGGCCCAGGTGGGCGGGGGCAAAGTTCTCTGTGCCCTCAGTGGCGGGGTGGATTCTTCAGTGGCGGCGGCCCTGGTGCACCGGGCGGTGGGGGACCAACTGACCTGTGTCTTCGTCAATCACGGCCTCCTGCGCAAAGGCGAGGCCGAAGAGGTGCAGCAGACCTTTGCTGAGAAGATGGGGATGAAGCTGGTTTATGTCGATGCCCGGGAGCGTTTTCTGAAGCGGCTGGCCGGGGTTACCGAGCCGGAGAGAAAGAGGAAAATAATCGGGGAAGAGTTCATCCGGGTCTTTGAGGAGGAAGCAGGGAAGTTGGGGCAGTTGGACTACCTGGTGCAGGGGACCATATACCCCGATGTCATCGAAAGCGGCATGGCCCCGGGCAGCCGGCTGGTCAAGTCCCACCACAACGTGGGAGGGCTGCCGGCAGACATGAACCTGAAGCTCCTGGAACCACTGCGGAAATTGTTTAAAGATGAAGTCCGGCGGGTGGGTGCCGAACTTGGCCTGGCCGAGGAGATCCTGTGGCGCCATCCTTTCCCAGGGCCGGGTTTGGCCGTACGGGTCATTGGGGAAGTGACGGCAGAAAAACTGGCCATCCTGCGGGAAGCCGATGCCATAGTGGTGGAAGAGATCAAAAGGGCCGGTTTGTACCGGGAAATCTGGCAGGCCTTTGCCATTCTACCGGATATACGGAGCGTGGGGGTGGCGGGGGATGAGCGGACCTATGGCCATACGGTGGCGGTCAGGGCAGTAACCAGCATCGATGCCATGACAGCCCACTGGGCCCGCCTGCCCCATGAAGTTCTGGCCGCCATTTCCGACCGGATTGTCAGGGAAGTGGCGGGGGTAAACCGGGTCCTTTACGACATCACGGCCAAACCGCCGGCAACCATCGAGTGGGAGTAACGGGGTCACAGGGTCCTATGCATAACGAACAATTAATTTTGTTTTCCGTATAATGTTCGGATTACCCCTTGACAGGCAGTCCCCGGTGCTGGTAAGATAAAGGTGTAAAGAAGAGGAAAGAAAAACCCAATAGTGGCCTTCATATAATTCCGGGAATACGGCTCGGGAGTTTCTACCAGGCAGCCGTAAACTGCCTGACTATGAGGGAAAGTGTACCTAGGGTTCCGGGGTCAAAAGACATCCGGTCCAAGTGGTACAGCTCCGGGTTTGTCCCTTTGTCCGGTGCAGGGACAGGAACGGAGTACACCGAAGGGATAAAAGCCCAGGCGGGGAGGTTTCGCTCACAGTTCTAAAGGAGCATCTCCCCGCCTGGGTATAATTTTTTTACAGGAGGTGACTATACCCACAAGGATCTCCTTTGTCCCCACGGTTAATAACCTGATGAGGAGGCAGGAAAATGCTTGAGGAATTTTTTAAACTGAAAGAGAAAAATACTGACGTCAGAACGGAAATCATGGCCGGACTGACCACCTTCATGACCATGGCCTACATCCTTTTTGTTAATCCCAATATCCTCAGTGCCACCGGCATGCCCTTTGGGGCGGTAATGACTGCTACCGCCATTTCCGCCGGTGTGACTACTATTCTCATGGGGCTGGTTACCAATTATCCCTTTGCCCTGGCCAGCGGTATGGGGCTCAATGCCATGTTCGCCTTTGTCGTAGCACCGGTGGCGGGCTGGCAGGCCGCTTTGGGTGTGGTTTTAATAGAGGGTATTATATTCATACTGCTGTCGATATTTGGCATAATCGATTATATTGATGCAGCTATTCCGGGCAGCCTGAAGAGGGCAGTTTCCGCAGGTATCGGTCTTTTTATCGCTTTTATTGGTCTTCAGAATGCCGGCATTATCGTTGATGATGCCGCCACGCTGGTCGCACTGGGCAACCTGGCGGAACCGCAGACCCTGCTGGCTGTCATCGGCCTGGTGGTAACGGCCATCCTGATGGCCCTCAGGGTGCGGGGCGCCATTCTGCTCGGGATCCTGATCACAACGGTCATCAGCTTCTTTATGGGGGTCACTCCTTTTCCCACCAGTCTTTCCGACATTTTTGGTGCCCCGGAAAGCCTGGCCCCCATTGCTTTCCAGTTTGATTTACCGGGGGCCTTAAGTCTTGGTTTTATGACTATATTTTCCTTTCTCTTTGTCGATGTTTTCGATACCGTGGGAACCCTCGTGGGGACGGCGGCCAGGGCCGGCTTTCTGGACAAGGAGGGCCGGCTGCCCCGGATTAGACAGTCCATGTTGGTTGACGCCATCGGTACGGTCATGGGTGCCCTGCTAGGTACCAGTACTGTGACCACCTATGTGGAGAGTACCGCCGGTGTTTCCGAAGGCGGTCGCAGTGGTCTGACCGCTGTGGTCGTCGGTGTCCTCTTCCTGGCCTCCCTCTTCCTTGCTCCCCTGGCGGGCCTGGTCCCCAGTGGCGCCACGGCCCCGGCCCTGATCATCGTTGGGATGCTGATGATGGGGGCGGTCACTGGTATCGATTTTGAAGATTTTACCGAGGCTTTCCCCGCCTTTGTCACCATCCTCTTTATGCCCCTGGCCTACAGTATTGCCAACGGCATCGCCGCCGGTTTCCTGACCTACCCGCTGGTCAAGCTGGCAGCCGGGCGGGGGCAGGAGGTTCACTGGTTTACCTATGTCCTGGCCCTGGTTTCCCTGTTACACTTCGCCCTCTAATTTACCCTGTTATCCTGGGAGCGCAGGCTGCAAAGCCCGTCGCTCCTTTCTGTGCGCCCGGCATGGTCGCTGTCTCTAGGGTGAAAGTCCCGAGCGGTGAAGGTAGCAGTAGCCGTTAGCTTAAGGCAAGGGTGTCTGCGGCGACGCAGAATCTGAAGGAAGCCAGCGGCAAACCCCCGGCCCGACGAACAGGAACCACATAGAAGGCCAGCGGCA
>DUTA01000131.1 GCA_012842325.1 Bacillota bacterium
CAGGGGTGTGGGAGGAACAAGACCCCAGCCTACTTCGTTGGAGACAATAATGGTGTCGGCGGGGATCCTCCCGGCCGTTGCAATCAGGTCTTCAACCTGCTCCAGGGCTTTCTTTTCCCGGCCGGGATCGGTGCCGGCAGGATTCTCCTCGGCCTGGATGCCGCCGGTAAGATAATTGGAGATGAGGAGGGACAGGCAGTCGATCAGGACCACCCTGCTCTTATACCCCACCGTCGCCAGTACTGCAGCTACCTGAAAGGGCTCTTCCACGGTTTCCCAGGCGGGGGGCCGGCGGCGGCGGTGCAGGGCAACCCGCTCCCGCATTTCCTCATCCCCGGGCTGGCAAGTGGCAATATAGGTCACCCTGTCCCCGCCCTTCTGGACCGCCAGTTTTTCGGCAAAGGTGCTTTTACCACAGCGGGCTCCCCCGGTGATAAAGATCAAAGTTCCCTGTTTCTTCAATGTAGTGATACCTCCCCTTCCAGCAGCCTGTAGATTTCTTCCCTTTTCCCAACCTTGAGGGCGCCCAGAGCCAGCAGGCGCCGGTACTCTTTTTCCGCCCTTCCCCCGGTGTAATCCCTTTTTTCAATGGGGACCCTGTCGATGACTATTACCCGCTGGCCCCTGGCGGCCGCCTCCTGCAGGGCCAGGAGGTTCTTGAGATTCCCTTCCCCAAAGGGAATGGGGGCTAAAATTACCCATTGGGCCTGCTGGATTAACTGCAGATTGCGGCGGTGGGTTTCCTCAGTCAATGGGGAAAAGGGCGGGGCTTCCACGGTGGGAATGCCCAGGGTCCTGGCTTGCTCCCAATCACTGTCGCCAATATTCAATACTCCCGCCGTCACCTGGTAGCCGGCATAAACCAATTCACCCATGAGGGTGGCGGCCATGCCACCGCCGCCCACCACGTGGACCCTGATGTTTTTTTTGCTCCGGGCCGGTACAGGCTTCTGGCTGATGAGGGTAATCTGGGGACGGCCATGCAGGGGATGGGGTCGTACCAGAACCTCGGAGCCATAGACAGCGGCGATATTCTCCCTGGTGATGATCTCCTCGGGGGTACCGATTTGGAAAATCCTGCCATCTTTTAACAGCAGCAGCTGATCACAGTATTCGGAGGCCAGGTTTAAATCGTGGAGGACCATGATCACCGTCAGGTTAAAATCCCTATTCAGCCGCCGCACAATGTTGAGGATTTCCGTCTGGTGGTTTATGTCCAGATGGGCTGTCGGTTCATCCAGGAGGAGGATTCTCGGTTCCTGGGCCAGGGCCCGGGCAATGGTAACCCTCTGCCTTTCCCCGCCGCTCAGTTCTGTAACAGGCTTCCGGGCCAGGTGGGCACAATTGGTAATTCTTAAGGCTTCTTCCACAATCCTCCGATCCCGGGGGCCCTCCCGCTGGAAGCGACCCAAATGGGGCGTCCGCCCCATCATAACAATCTCTTCCACAGTAAAGGGAAAATCATACTGGTTCTCCTGGGGTACCACAGCCATTTGCCGGGCTATTTCCAGGCTGCTCATGGTGGTCATATCCCGGCTTTCAAAGAGTACCTTCCCCAGATAGGGCTTCAGGGTCCGGCTGATGGTCCGGAGCAGGGTCGATTTCCCGGACCCATTGGGCCCGATGATGCCCAGCAGCTGGCCGGTGGGAACAGTGAAGGAGACCTGATCTAGAATCGGCTCTGCGCCGTAGGAAAAGGATATACCCTCGATTTCCAGTTGAACCTTACCCACGCTGACTACCCCCAATGAACCCATTAATACAGGGTGTTTTTGCGCTTGCGCAAAAGATAGAGAAAAAAAGGACCCCCCAGCAGGGCTGTCAAAATCCCCACGGGCAATTCCTGGGGAGGGAGCAAGATCCGGGCGCAGGTATCGACCCAGACGAGAAAAACTGCCCCCGACAGGGCGGCGGCAGGCAGGAGGAGCCTATGGTCGGGGCCAAAGAGCAGGCGGACCACGTGGGGCACCACAAGGCCGACGAAACCGATGAGGCCGCTGGTAGCAACGGCCACGGCCGTCAGCATAGAAGCTGCCCACAGGAGATATTTTTTGGTCCTTTCAACATCTATACCCAGATGCTGGGCCGGCTCTTCCCCCAGGAGCAGGGCATTTAGGTCCCGGGCATGGAGCCAGATAATGAACATGCTCACCAGGACATAGGGCAGGGCCAGGAAGAAATAGTCCCAGCTGCGTCCGGCCAGACTGCCCATCAGCCAGAAAACGATTTTCTGCAGTTCACTTTCACTAAAATAGGTAACCAGGGAGACCAGGGCTTGCAGGACTGAGCCGACGGCAATACCGGCCAGGAGGAGGGACATCACCGGGACCCGTTGGCCAACCCGGGCCAGGTTGTAGACGAGGATCATGGTCAACAAGGCTCCGAGGAAGGCAAAGAAAGGGACGGCGCCGATGCCGAGAAAACGAAAGCGCATGCTCAGGGCCAAAGCCGTTGTCCCCCCCAGGGCGGCGCCGGCAGAGACGCCTATGATGTACGGGTCGGCCATGGGATTTTTAAACAGGCCCTGGAAGGTAGCCCCGGATACGGCCAGGGAACTGCCTACCAAAACTGCCAGGAGAACCCGGGGCAGGCGGAGTTTGGTGACAATTGTAAAGTGACTGGGAACAATAGGGCCAGAGGCAGGGGAAAACAATCTGCCCACCAGGGGGAGACTGCTGCCCAGGATCTGTACCGTTTCCCCGGGAGGGATGGGGACAGCCCCTATTCCCAGGGCCATGATTACACTGACGAGCAGGGAAACAAACAAGATCAGGATTATCGTTGGTTGCTTAAAGCCCTTTTTCCCAGCAGCCATACCATTCCCTCTCTATTCGGTGGGGTATAAGTCAGGGTGCAGTATCTGGACCAATTTTTCCAATCCCTGGACACAGCGGGGGCCTGGACGTGAAAGCAGGTCATCTTCGACAAAATAGATTCTCCCCTCCCGCACGGCAGTGATATTTTCCCAGCCGGGGCGGTTGGCAAAATCCTGCTCCTCAGACATTACTATTCCCATCAGTACCCGGGGGCGGATAATTACTTCGGGATCCTTTTCTATTAAAACCTCCAGGCTGTATTCGGGCCAGGGCGACTGGGCATCGGCAGCAATATTGCGCCCGCCCGCCAGGGTGATCATGTCGTGGATATAGGTCTGGGGGCCTACGGTTATCAGGGGTTCGTACCATACTTCATAGTAAACGGTAGGCTTGTCCTCTTCGGCAAGGTTGGCCAGGGGGGCCGTGAGGGCAGCAACTTCACTCTTCATTTGGGCAACCAGCCCTTCTGCTGCTTCCATGGTCCCGGTGGCCGCACCGATCCGGAGGATGGTATCATAGACACCGGCAACGGAAACGGGATCAAAGGCCAGGACCGGGATACCCAGGTTTTCCAGCTCCTCCACCGCCTTCTGGTGGATACTGTCGGCCAGGACCAGGTCCGGCTCCAGAGCAACGATATTTTCCAGATTGGGGTTTTCGTAATCGCCCACCTTGGGGAGGGTGAGGGCTTCCGGCGGATAATTGTCGTAGTCTGTACCGCCCACCACCCTGGGGCCAAGGCCGAGGGCAAAGAGGATCTCGGTCCCCGAGGGGGTGAGGGAAATTATCCGCTCCGGCACGGCGGGGATGGCCACCTGCCGGCCAAAATCGTCTCCTACGACGGTTACCTCCCGGGCAACCTCTGCTTCCCGGCTGCATCCCGGGGTAAAAGCGGTGAGAGCAAGGAGGAAAGCGCAAATTAGAAAAAACACCGCCCTTTTCATCACATCCACTCCCTTGTCAAAGAGAATCCTACAAACTGGAGCTATGGAGCGCCATAAAGAGCAAGAAAAAAAGCTCGCTGGTTTCACACAGGGCACCGTAAATGTCTCCCACCAGACCGCCCAGGCGCCCGGTTAAAACAAGGCAGCAGCCATGGGTGAGAAGGCCGACCGCCAGCAAGGCAGCGAGGCCGGCGGGGCCGAGCAGAAAACCCGTTGCCAAAAGGGCAAAGAAGGTGGCAAGGCCCAGGTACCGGCCCTTGCAGCCGGCGGTAAAGGATGTTCCCAGTCCATTCTTCCGGGCATAGGGGAAAAGGGTCATGGCCCAGACCTGGACCCAGCGGCCCACAACAGGCATGATCAGCAGGACCCGATAGATGCCGGGCCGGGTAAACTCGGAAAGCAGGGCAAATTTGGCCAGGAGCAGGGCAAAAACAGCCAGCACCCCCTTGGCCCCCGTGTGGGTATCCTTAAAGATATTCAGGATTGTGTTCCGGTCCTTGCCGCTGGCCAGGGCATCGAAGGTATCGATAAAGCCGTCCAGGTGCAGACCGCTGGTGAGGATTATTTCAGCGATGACAACAGCCGCGGCAGCCGTCAGAGGGCTAAAGGGGAAGATGAGAAAATAATATACCAGCCCCAGGCAGGAGCCAATCAGGAAACCCACCGCCGGGAAAAAAACGGTGGCCCGGGGAAAAATAGTGGCGGGAAAATCCCTTCTGACGGGTACTATGGTGAGAAACTGCAGAGCCAGCAA
>DUTA01000011.1 GCA_012842325.1 Bacillota bacterium
CAATATTAAACCTGGTAGAGGATATTCTCATGATGCATTTTTTACTTCAAAAATATATCATGGGGTGACATTTTTACTGAATAAAGAAGACTAGTTTTAGGTGACATTTTCACTGATTATTGACAGTCCCTGGATGGGTTTCTGCCCCCCCGACATTGAAGCCCAGGGTAAGGCTGTAGGCTTCGATATTGGCACTGGCAAAGGCCTCTTCCATCGCCCGGCCTACCCCGGCGGCATTATCTTTGACGAAGGCAATAACGGTCGGCCCGGACCCGCTTAAAGCGGCCCCCAGGGCGCCTGCCTCCAGGGCCCAGGCCAGGGCCCGGTCCAGGCCGGGAACCAGGCTCTTCCGGTAGGGCTGATGCAGCCGGTCCTCCAGGGCGGCGGACAACAAGTCCCAGCGTTTACTGGTAAAAGCCCCCAGGAGGAGGGCTACCCGCCCCAGGTTGTGGACGGCGTCGGAAAAAGAAATTTGGGAAGGCAGCACTTTACGGGCAGCCTCCGTTGCCACTTGAAAATTGGGAATGCAGACCACAGCCTGCAGTTCCCGGGGCGGGGGCAGCTGCAAATAATGGTAGCCCGGTCCGGTGCTTTTGGCAGTGGAAATTACCAGGCCCCCCAGCAAGGCCGGGGCCACATTGTCGGGATGGCCTTCAAGTTCCACGGCCAGGTCGAGGAGTTTTTCCCGGGGCAGGCTTTGTCCCGACAGGCAATGGGCAGCCAGCAAACCGGCCACAATGGCGGCGGCCGAGCTCCCTAGCCCCCGGGCCAGGGGAATCCGGTTTTTCATCTTGAGCTGCAGCGGCGGGGGGACCGAAGCAATCTCCTCGTAGTAGCGCAGGAGAGCCCGGTAAACCAAATTGTCTTGGGAGCAGGGAAGCTTTTCCGCTCCCTCACCTACCACTTGGATCCGGGTTATTTCACCGGCTTCGACTTCCAGGGTATTGAAGAGCTCCAGGGCCAGGCCCAAACAATCAAAACCGGGACCAATATTGGCAGTTGTCGCCGGAACCCTGATTGTTAGCATGCCCATCACCCCCAGATGGCCTTCTCTACGGCCCGGAGATTTGCCTCCACGCTGGCGGGTGGGGCGATACTTTTCAGGGCTATATCAGGATCCTTGAGGCCGTTACCGGTAAGGATGCACACGACCGAGTCGCCCTCTTTAAAGTATCCCTGGCGGGCCAACTTCCTCACCCCGGCAACGCCGGCGGCTGAAGCCGGTTCCACAAATAATCCCTCTTTTTCTGCCAGGAATTTATAGGCGTCCAGGATCTCCGGGTCTGTTACCGAGGCTATCTGCCCCCCCGATTCCCGGGCTGCCCCCAGGGCTCCTTGCCAGCTGGCGGGATTGCCGATGCGGATGGCCGTGGCCACAGTCTCAGGGGCCGGAATTGGTTTCCCCTGCACAATGGCCGCCGCCCCTTCCGCTTCGAAACCCAACATTTTCGGAGTCCTGCTTATCCGCCCGGCCTGGTAGTATTCTTTAAAGCCCATCCAGTAGGCGGTGATATTGCCGGCATTGCCGACGGGCAGGGCCAGGTGGGTCGGGGCTTCACCCAATTGATCGCATATTTCAAAGGCGGCCGTTTTTTGTCCCTGCAGCCGCATGGGATTGATGGAATTGACCAGGGTGACGGGGTGTTTCTCACTCACCTGCCTGACTAATTCCAGGGCCTGATCAAAGTTGCCTTCAATGGCAATCACCCGGGCACCGTACATGAGGGCCTGGGCCAGCTTGCCCATGGCTATGGCACCGGCGGGGATGATGACTACACAGGCAAGCCCCCCGCGGGCAGCATAGGCGGCAGCGGAAGCCGAAGTATTGCCGGTGGAGGCACAAATCACTGCCCTGGCACCTTCCTCCAGGGCCTTGCTGACCGCCATGGTCATGCCCCTGTCTTTAAAGGAACCGGTGGGATTGCTGCCCTCCAATTTCCCATAGATTCTAACTTGCCCCCCCAGTTCCTCTTCCAGACTGGCTAAAGGTATCAGGGGAGTGTTGCCTTCGTGGAGGGTTACAATGGGGGTTGCTTCACTTACCGGTAAAAAATCCTTGTAGGTGGCTATGAGGCCTGGCCACATTTTAAAGCTCCTCCTTTGCAAGCAGAATTCCCGGGCAGGGAAAAGGAAAAACAAGAAAAGGAAACCGGGATTGCCGATTTCCGTGTGCGCCTCTTTCCACTCCCAATGGAGTCGGTACCCTCTGCCCCGCTTTACCAGCCCTGGCCAATGATATCGATTTTCCGTACCCCCTCACATTTGCTCAGCTGTTCTAAAAGGGTTGCCACCTCGATTTTCATGTCCTTGGTTTCAATGGAAAGGGATACGTTGGCCACTCCCTGCAGGGGAAGCCCCTGGTTGATGGTGAGGAGGTTGCCGTGGGCTCTGGCGACGGTAGCCAAGATTTGCGACAGGACACCGGGCTGATGATCCAGCATCAGGGAAAGGGTTATGATCTTTTCCCGGCTCAAATCGGTAAAGGGAAAGACATAATCCCGGTATTTGTAGTAGGCCGCCCGGCTGATGCCCGCCTTTTCTACCGCTTCATTGACCGTTTTGCAGATGCCCTTTTTCAGATACTCCTTTACCAGGAGGGTTTTGCGCAGGGTGTTGGGCAGAGCTTCTTCCCTGATCAAAAAGAGGGATTTTTCGCCATCTATCATCCTTCTCCCCTCCCGTCTATTCCTGGCAAACAGATTTCTGTTTTCCGTAGACATTATAGCACAAGGCCAGAGGCTTGGCAATAAAAAAAGCGCTGCTAGTACACGTCAAGCTTTAGTAGGCGAGAGACCTCGCCACAATTGGTGTTCATAAAGCTGTGCTGAAGCCGCTGAGGTTCCGTAGAGCTATCACCCAGGGTTTCGTAGAGTACCCTAAGCTAGGCATTG
>DUTA01000012.1 GCA_012842325.1 Bacillota bacterium
CAATGCCTAGCTTAGGGTACTCTACGAAACCCTGGGTGATAGCTCTACGGAACCTCAGCGGCTTCAGCACAGCTTTATGAACACCAATTGTGGCGAGGTCTCTCGCCTACTAAAGCTTGACGTGTACCAGGGATACCCACCTTTTGCAATATTATTTTCAAACGATTAAACTTCTGTGAACGAAACTCTGGTCGGTCTACTGGAAAACGGCGTAGAATTCTTGACATCCCCGGGTACTTCTTTTATAATTAGGCTGGCGAAGCGCCAAAAAGCTGTTTTTTAGTACGGGCCGGTCATCGGTCCGTACTATTTATGCAATTTAGAGGTTTCCCGGTGGCAGAATAAGGGAACATTTTAATAGTCCTGCTGACATATATTAAGATACGGCAATAAGGGTAGAATGTTGAGCATATGGGGACCGAAGCAGCTAAAGGGGAGGAAGGCTATGCGATGGCAGAAAAAGAAGTATTGCTGACCCTGGCTGGTCTTAAAAAGTTGGAACAGGAGCTGGAATATCTGAAAACGGTAAAAAGGAGGCAGGTAGCGGAGAGGATAAAACAGGCCATTGAGTTTGGTGATATCTCCGAGAACTCCGAGTATGACGATGCCAAAAATGAACAAGCCTTCGTCGAAGGCCGCATACTGACTATAGAACGGATGCTGCGCCATGCCAGGGTAATAGATGATACCGATTACAAGCCGGACGAAGTAGGGATTGGAACAACGGTTAAACTCTATGATTTAGAAAACAATGAGGAGCTTACCTACACCATTGTTGGTTCAGCAGAAGCCAATCTTGCGGAAAACAAGATTTCCAATGAATCCCCGGTTGGTAAGGCTTTGCTTGGTCAAAAGGCGGGCGACATAGTCGAGGTAACGGTTCCAGCAGGACAATTAAAATACCAGATCTTAGAGGTGTATCGTTGAGGCAATAGGGAAAGGTTCGGAGGGATACAGATGAGTGATGATGCCCAAAGGGTTGACATCGGACTGCAGGATGTAAACGAGCAGATGCTTGTTCGGCGGGAGAAATTGGACAAACTGCGGGCGGCAGGCAAAGACCCTTACGCGGTGGAGAGATTCGACCGCACCCATGTGGCTGCAGAAATACACGAGAATTTTGCCGAGCTGGAAAACCGGGAGGTTGCCCTGGCGGGTCGGATCATGTCCATCCGCACCCATGGTAAAGCCAGCTTTGCTCATATTCAGGATATGTCGGGGCGCATCCAGATCTATGTGCGCATTGATCAGGTAGGGGAAACAGCTTACCAGCTCTTTTTGGACCTGGACCTGGGAGATATTATAGGAGTACGCGGGAAGGTCTTCCGGACCAGGCGGGGAGAAGTGACCGTTGCCGTCGATAGCTTGGAGCTTCTGAGCAAAGCCCTCCGACCTTTGCCGGAAAAATGGCATGGGTTGAAAGATGTGGAGCTGCGATACCGGATGCGGTACGTAGATCTGATTGTCAACCCCGAAGTACGTCAGGTCTTCATCGCCCGGAGCAAGATTGTCCAGGCCATCAGGGATTACCTCAATGCCCGGGGGTTCCTGGAAGTGGAGACACCCATGCTCAACCTGATTCCCGGAGGCGCCAACGCCCGGCCCTTTGTCACTTATCACAACGCCCTGGATACCCAGCTCTACCTGCGCATTGCCCCCGAGCTCTATCTCAAACGGCTCATCGTGGGCGGCTTCGAGAAGGTCTATGAATTGAACCGGAACTTCCGGAATGAGGGGATTTCCACCAAGCATAATCCTGAATACACGGCCCTGGAGGTTTACCAGGCGTATGTAGACGGCGAGGAAATGATGCGCCTGACGGAGGATCTGATTGCCTATGTGGCCGAGCAGGTCACCGGCAGCACAGTGATTACCTACCAGGAGGAAAAGATAGACCTTACCCCGCCCTGGCGCCGACTGACAATGCTGGATGCCATCAAAGAATACACCGGGGTCGATTTTTCCCAGGCAAAAGAGGGGGCGGAGGCCTTAAGGCTGGCGGAAAAGCTGGGCTTGGAAATGGAGGAGGGGGCCACTTACGGCAAGGTAATTGCCGAGGTCTTTGACGAATTTGTAGAACCAAAGCTGATTCAACCGACTTTCATTACCGAGTATCCCGTGGAAATATCCCCCCTGGCCAAGCGCATAGCGGACAAACCCGATTTTACCGCCCGCTTTGAACCCTATATCTATGGGCGGGAAATGGCCAACGGCTTTTCGGAACTCAACGACCCAATCGATCAGAGGGAGCGGTTCCTGAAGCAGGTGCAGCAGCGGGAGGCCGGGGATGAAGAAGCCCATATGATGGATGAGGACTATGTACGGGCCCTGGAATACGGCCTGCCTCCCACCGGCGGCCTGGGGATTGGCATTGACCGCCTGGTGATGCTCCTGACCGATTCCTATTCCATCAGGGACGTCCTATTATTCCCCCTGATGAAACCCCGGGAATAAAAATAGATCTGTGGCCGCTGCCGGCATTGCCCCAAACCCCAAAGGGAGATGCCGGTCTTCGTTCCTTACCGGTACAAAGTATGAGTAAAATTAACTCTGGTACTGGAGGAGAATATTAGAAAAAAAGAAGGAACGAGAAGCCGATCCTCCGAAGTGATAAGCTAGCACAACAAAACACAGAGGAGGTGGTCCTCGTTCCTATGGAAAGACTTCGTGAAATGATCAATATTTCCTTCCTCCAGCTGGAACAAATTTTGTTTCAAGAGCTAAGAAAAGAA
>DUTA01000013.1 GCA_012842325.1 Bacillota bacterium
GCCATGCCGGTTGTTATCCTGGACAAGCTTAGTATGCACATTGGCGAGCTTTTTGACTTAAGCAAAATACCCTGGGATAACTCACCCAGAAATATCAAGATATTGAACGAAACTATGGCCTATTACACGTGGGAAGAGGCGGGCAGAAGGATTAACAAGTACTTTGCCGTTAGAGGGCGGTATTTTTCACAAGCTCGAATTCTTCCTGTATTTCCTTGCCTTCTTCCGGGGTCAGGTATGAGATAATAACAATTGCGAGACAGGACAAGACAAAGGCAGGGAGAAGTTCGTAGATATCGAAGACACCGCCCAAAGGTCTGACGAGCAACTTCCAGATGAAGACCATGCTGCCGCCGGTGACCATGCCGGCAATGGCACCGGCCCGGGTCACCCTTTTCCAGAACAGGGAGAAAAGCACAATGGGGCCAAAGGTGGCACCAAAACCAGCCCAGGCAAAGGAAACGATGGTGAAGATAACACTGTTTTCATCCAGGGCAATAATTACGGCCACCAGGGCAATGATGAGGAGGGTAAGCCGTGAAGCCAGCAACACCTCCCTGTCGGTGGCATCTTTCTTTAATATGCCCTGGTAGATATTTTTCGAAAGGGCAGAAGCGGCGATGAGCAAGTAGGAATCCGAGGAGCTGATGGTTGCCGCCAGGATGCCTGCCATCACGATGCCGGCAATCAGGGGCGGGAAGAAGTCCATGGACATGACAATGAAAATATTCTCCGCCAGGCTCTGGGTGAGGAGGCGGGTTGGGTAAAGGATGCGCCCAATAAGGCCGATGGCAACGGCCGCGGCCAGGGAAATGATGACCCAGACCATGGCTATCCGCCGGGACAGGCTCAATTCGTGGGGGTTCTTAATGGCCATAAACTTCAACAAAACCTGGGGCATACCAAAGTATCCCAATCCCCAGGACATGGTGGAGATAATGGTCAATAGGCCGTAGGCTGCCGCCTCACCAAACAGGGCCTGTCCATCGGCACCGATCTGCTGTACCCCATCGACAACCTGGGGCTGGGCGATACCAAAAAAGTCAAAAAAGCCGGGGATTGCCTTTGCGTTTTCCACCACCGCCCCTATACCTCCCGCATGAAAGATGCCAAAGAGCAGGACAGCCGTCAGGGCGGTGACCATCACCAGGGCCTGCATAAAGTCCGAAGCACTTTCGGCCAAAAAGCCGCCGACAAAGGTGTACAGGACCACAAAGGCGGCGCCGGCAATCATCATGGTGACATATTTGGCATTAAATAAGGTGCTGAATAACTTCCCCACCGTCACAAAACAACTGGCCGCATAGACACTGAAAAACACCAGGATAAAGAGGGCGGAGATGATTAAAATAACCTTTTTCTCTTCCCGGAATCTATTCCTTAAAAAATCAGGAATGGTAATGGCGTCGCCGGCCACATGGGAATAAACGCGGAGCCTCTTGGCCACCCACAACCAGTTCAGGTAGGTCCCTATGGCGAGGCCGACAGAAGTCCAGGCGGCATCACTCAGGCCGTACCAGTAGGCAACCCCCGGAAGCCCCATCAACAGCCAGCCGCTCATATCCGAGGCTTCTGCCGCCATGGCGGTGACAAAGGGGCCCAGGGAGCGGCCGCCGATGAGGAAATTGTCGCTGCTTTGACTGGCCTCTTTGGCATAGTATACTCCAATAACTATGACCATGGCGATATACAGCATCATAGCGATAAATATTTGCACACTTGCTTCCACTACACATCCTCCCCCCAAAATTTGCTGACATGGCGAAAGATTAAAGCCCCTACCGCCCACCCGGACGGTAGGGGCTCGGCCTTTTAAATAAAGCCATTTTCCGTTAAGAATTCCCGGGCTACCTCATCGGGATCCCGCCCCTTGACATCAATTTCGGCATTGAGGGCCGCCATGGTCTCATCGGTGAAGAAACCGGCCAACTGGTTGAGGACATCCTCCAGTTCAGGATAGGCTTCCAGGATTTCTTTTCTCACAATGGGAGCCGCGTGATAGGGCGGGAAGAAGTGCTTATCATCTTCCAGGGCGACCAGATCGAAGGCGGGGATTCTTCCTTCCGTAGCGAAGCCGCTGATGACATCCACTTCTCCCTCGGCCACAGCCTGGTACATGAGGGCCGGGTCCATATTGACAATATCTTTAAATTTGAAACCGTAGTGTTCCTGCAGGCCCGGGGCGCCGTCAACCCGTTCGGCAAATTCATGGGAGGCGCCCAATACCAACTGGTCGCCTATTTTCGCCAAATCAGAGATGGTCGCCAGGTTCAGTTCCTCGGCCTTATCCCGGCGCATGACCATGGCGTAGGTGTTGTTGAAGCCCCAGGGTTTTAGCCACTTAATCCCGTACTGCTCTTCATATTCCTTTGCTACAATATTATATACTTCGTCGGGATCGGTGACAAGATCCTTACCCAAAATAGCCATCAACCCCGTCCCCGTGTACTCGATGTAAACGTCAATTTCATCGGCAGCCATGGCCTCGAATAGGACTGAGGTCCCCAAATTAATCTTGGTTTCCGTCTCAACACCCAATTTCTCCTGGATCAGGATGGAGAGCAGCTCTGCCAGCAGGAATTGTTCCGAAAAGGTTTTTCCGCCGACAATTATTTTGCCCGGTTTCCCATCTCCCGCTCCTCCACCGCCGCCACCACCACAGGCGGTCAGGCTTCCCATAACCAGCAGGGCTACCAGCACTACACCGAAAAACCTTGTCCACTTTTTACCCATCTTACCAATTCCCCCCTCTAAGATTTATTTGCGCAACCCCTTCGGGGTCAGCCACAGCTCAATCCGGCCCAGGAGAAAATCTACCAGTAATGCCAGCAGGGCGGCCGGTACGGCGCCGGCCACAATCATCTGGTTGCGGTGGAGCTGAATCCCCGTGAAGATAAGCTGCCCCAAGCCACCGGCGCCAATATAGGCGGCAATGGTAGTAACCCCTATATTGATTACGGCAGATACCCGCACCCCGGCCATGATTACCGAAAGGGCCAGGGGCAGTTCCACCATTCGCAGAATTTGCAGATCCGTCATTCCCATCCCCCGCCCGGCATCAATAGTAGCGGGAGATACACCTACTATACCCGTATAGGTATTTTTTATAATCGGTAAAAGGGCATAAAGGAAAAGAACCACTATAGCCGGCTTTGCCCCAATCCCCAGAAAGGGGATGAGAATACCAAATAAGGCCAGGCTCGGTATGGTCTGGACAATACTTGCCAGGGCCAGCATGGGGGTAGCCAGTTTTTTATAACGGGTAATAAGGATACCAATGGGCACGCCGATTACAATGGCCAAACTAACGGCGATCCCCGTTAGCCTCAGGTGTTCTATAGTCAAGGACAGCACCCGCTCGGGGTTATTGATTAAATAACTGAATATCTCCATGGACTCCCCTCCTTCCCCAAGCCCAGTCTAGTAGCGTGCTCCCAAGACATTGACCAGACTGGCCCTGGTGATTAATCCCAGGAGGTGGTTGTCCCCATCCACCACCGGCAAATAACCCACCTGTTCCCGGGCCATGATGGCCAACACTGTACTCATATCGGTATCCGGCGTAATAGAAGTGGGGTTGGCCAACATCAGATCGGCCACCCTTTCCCCTTCCCCCAGGTGCTGGTGCAGGTAGTTAATGGTCACCAGGCCGATCAACTTATGATCTTTATCTACCACCAGGAGGCTATCCACCTTCTGGGTCCGCATTCTTTCCAGGGCCTGCAGGGCTCTCCGTTCCGGGGCAATGGTGACCGGATCCTTGATCATGATGTCCCCGGCCCTGATTAGTTCCGGACGCTGCAGCAGCCGTTCCCGGCCGATGAATTCCTCCACAAAACCATGGGCAGGGTTGCGGATCAACTCCTCCGGGGAGTCATACTGGAGGACCCGTCCGTCCTTCATAATGGCGATCTTATCGGCCAGTTTCAGGGCTTCGTCCATATCATGGGTCACAAAAACAATGGTCTTTTTCACTTCATCCTGCAGCTTGATCAATTCATCCTGCAGCACTTCCCGGGTAATGGGGTCCAAGGCCCCGAAGGGTTCATCCATCAGTATTATCTCCGGATCGGCAGCCAGAGCCCGGGCGACCCCTATCCGCTGCTGCTGGCCGCCGCTGAGCTCATGGGGATAGCGGTGATAAAATTCAGCAGGAGGCATACCCACCAGTTCCAGGAGTTCTTCTACCCTTTGCTTGCGTTTTTCTTCCGGCCAGCCCTTCAGATAGGGCACCAGGCCTATGTTTTGGGCAATGCTCATGTGGGGAAAGAGGCCCACCTGCTGGATCACATAACCGATGCTGCGGCGCAATTCTACCGGGTTCACAGTGGTTATGTCTCTGCCCTTTATATAAATAGTACCCTCGGTATGTTCAATGAGGCGGTTGATCATCCGCAGGGTAGTGGTTTTGCCACAACCGCTGGGACCAATCAATACCACTATTTCTCCCTCTTTGATTTCTAAATTTAAATTGTCTACCGCGACAAAGTCGCCGTACTTTTTCGTCACATTCTCAAAACGAATCATACCGTCGCTCCCCCCCTTTCACCTTTTCCTGCAGGTGGCACAATAGACCCGAAACCAACAACTTAATTATATTTAACAATTTGCCTGCTGTCAACGTTTGGCTAACAATTAATCTTCTTGTCTATACCCATGTTGGCCAGGCTATCGGCCCGTTTATTTTTTTCCCGGGGGATATGGCAGATTTCAAAACGGGGAAACTGCCGGAGCAGGGAAAGGGCCTCCTGATAGAGGGGCTTTAAACCGGCGTTCTTTACCTGGTACTCACCGTTGAGCTGCCGTACCAGGAGCTGGCTGTCGCTGTACACCTTTATTTCAGCGGCGCCATAATGGCGGGCCTCCTCCAGCCC
>DUTA01000014.1 GCA_012842325.1 Bacillota bacterium
CAATGCCTAGCTTAGGGTACTCTACGAAACCCTGGGTGATAGCTCTACGGAACCTCAGCGGCTTCAGCACAGCTTTATGAACACCAATTGTGGCGAGGTCTCTCGCCTACTAAAGCTTGACGTGTACAATGGCGGCCTCGAGCTTGTCAAAGGCCTGGCGGTATGCTATACTATAGTTAGCTATGGGAGATTCTGTAATGGTTAGATAGCAAACCGCGGAAAGAGTGGGTAATGTGCCCACTCTTTCGTATTAATCTCCCATTAACTCCTTTTGCGGCAGCTTCTGCCATGCAAGCCCGGCCGGCCTGCCGAAATCTCAGAATAAGGGATTCTGAACTTTGGTAAAATAAGTTGAAGTTCTTATGGCTAGTAGGGAGGGATAATAATGGGGGGGCGCGTTGAAGACAGGATAGCCGCTCTGGCCGAACCCATCATAGAGGAATTGAAGCTGGAACTGGTTGATGTGGAATACCGCAAGGAAGGATCCCGCTGGTACCTGCGGTTGTTTATTGATAAAGAAGGCGGCGTGGATGTGGAGGATTGCCGGGAGGTCAGCGAAAGGGTGGGCCAGGTCCTCGATGAGGCCGACCCCATTCCCCACAGCTATTATCTGGAAGTATCTTCGCCGGGGGTCGAGCGACCTTTGAAGAAAAAGGAAGACTACCTTCGTTTTCGGGGCCGGACCATTAAGTTGAAGACCTATAGTCCCGTTGCGGGGCGGAGGAATTTTCGCGGGTTGCTGCAGGGAATAGAAGCTGATAAGGTTATTATTGAGGTGGAAAAGGAACAGATAGCCATTCCCCTGGAACAGGTAGCTAAAGCCCACCTGGTACTGGAGTTTTAGGGGGAGAGATAAATGGAAGGGTTGAGAATAAGAGGAGGGTCTGGGGGATGAACAGCGATTTTCTGGAGGCATTGGCTGACATTGAAAAGGAAAAGGGGATTGACAAGGAGATTCTCCTGGAGGCAATAGAGGCAGCCCTTATCTCCGCTTATAAAAGGAATTATGGGGGTTCCGCCAATAATGTGCGGGTCCAAATCGACCGGCAGACGGGGGAGGTCCGGGTTTTTTCCCGCAAAAGTGTGGTGGAGAATGTGGTGGATGAAAACACCCAGATCTCCCTTGCCGACGCCAAAAAAATAGATCCCCGCTATGAAATTGACGATATCGTGGAAAGCGAGGTTACCCCGAAGGAGTTCGGAAGAATAGCTGCCCAAACAGCCAAACAGGTGGTGGTGCAGCGGATCCGGGAGGCAGAGAGGGATATTTTATATGAAGAATACGCCGACCGGGAAGGAGATATCATCACCGGAATCGTACAGAGACATGAGATGAAAAATGTAATTGTGGATTTGGGCAGGGCCGAAGGCATTCTGACGCCTCAGGAACAAATGCCCAATGAAACCTACCGGCAAAATGACCGGATCAAGGTCTACATTGTGCAGGTGAATAAGACGACCAAGGGGCCCCAGATCCTTTTGTCCCGCACCCATCCCGGCCTCTTAAAGAGGCTTTTTGAGTTGGAGGTGCCTGAGATCCACGATGGGATTGTAGAAATTAAGGGTATAGCCCGGGAAGCAGGTTCCCGCTCCAAGATTGCGGTGACCTCCAACGATGAAAATGTTGATCCCGTCGGTTCCTGTGTGGGGCCCAGGGGAATGAGGGTGCAGGCGGCGGTCAACGAATTGAAGGGAGAAAAAATTGATATTGTCAAATACGACCCGGATCCTTCCCAGTACATTGCCAACGCCCTCAGCCCGGCCAAGGTACTGTCGGTGCAGCTCGAGGAAGAAGCCAGGGTGGCCCGGGTAATCGTTCCCGATCGCCAGTTGTCCCTGGCCATCGGCAAGGAAGGACAGAACGCCCGACTGGCCGCTAAACTTACCGGATGGAAAATTGACATTAAGATTGAGAGCCAGGTATTGGAGGGGGAAGGAGGGGGAGACATTGAAGAAAAAGCGGATACCCCAGAGGATGTGCGTGGGGTGCCAGGAGATGAAGTCGAAACGGGAAATGATCAGAATAGTGAGGACGCCTGAGGGAGAAATACTCATTGATCCCACAGGAAAGCGCTCGGGCCGGGGAGTCTATGTTTGCCCCCGGCAGGAGTGCCTTGCCCGGGCTTTAAAGCGAAACGCCCTGGCCAGGGGCCTGAACACCGTAATCCCGGCAGAGATAATCGAAGCCTTGGAGCAGGAATTGGCAGGATATGAAGAGAGGGCTTAGCCTGCTGGGTTTTGCCCAGAAGGCCGGGAAGGTTGTTTCAGGCCAGATTGGTTGCGAGAGGGCCATCAAGAAAAAGAGGGCCCAGCTGGTACTGATTGCCGGCGATGCGACACCCAATACCAGGGAGCTTTTTGTAGGCCTGTGTTGCCGTCATGCTGTTCCTTACCGCATATGGGGCCGGAAGGAGGACCTGGGAAGGGCCATTGGAAAAACGCCCCGGGCCGCAGTGGCCATCCTGGACCGACAATTTGCATCCCGCTTGCAAAGCCTGATCGACGACTTTAATAATCCCGGGGAGAGGCTGGAGGAAGATTTGTGGAGGTGAATGCTATTGCCAAGAAAGAGGATATATGAACTAGCCAAGGATTTAAAAATCAGCAGCAAGGATCTTATGGAATTGATGCAAGAGCTGGGCTTTTCGGTAAAAAACCATATGAGTACCATTAGCGAAGAAGAAGCGGAACAGGTCATGGAGTTGTTGGCCGGCCCTGAGGAAGACAGGGAGGATTATGACTGGCTGGAGGAAGAGGAGGCCCCCACCGCTTTTGGGAAGAAGAAAAAAGACAAGGGCAAGAAGAAAAAACGGGCGGAAACAACTGCACCCAGGGCTGAGGAACCCAAGAGCAGCGTGGTTGAATTGCCGGAATCCTTAACGGTAAAGGAACTGGCAGAAAGGCTGGGTCAGCCCCCGAAGAATCTGGTACTGAAGCTCATGGAGATGGGGGTTATGGCAGCCTTAAACCAGGAAGTGGATTATGAAACAGCCCGGGTGGTTGCGGAGAAATTGGGCATTGAAACCAAACCAGTGCAAAGGGAACAACAAACCGACATCGTTGCCGGTGATCTGGAAGAGGAGGATGATCCTGCCTCCTTACGCCCGCGGCCGCCGGTGGTTACGGTGATGGGGCATGTGGACCACGGCAAGACGACCCTGCTGGATGCCATCCGGGAGACCAAGGTCACCGCCGAGGAGGCAGGCGGGATTACCCAGCATATCGGGGCTTCTGTAGTAGAATATCAGGGGAAAAAGATCGTCTTTTTGGATACCCCCGGCCACGAGGCCTTTACCGCCATGCGGGCCCGGGGAGCCCAGGTGACCGACATTGCCATCCTGGTCGTGGCGGCCGATGACGGGGTAATGCCCCAGACGGTGGAGGCCATAAACCATGCCAGGGCAGCCGGGGTGCCAATAATCGTTGCTTTAAACAAAATCGACAGGCCCGACGCCCAGCCGGAACGGGTCAAACAGCAGCTGACGGAATATGGCCTGGTGGTGGAGGAATGGGGCGGTGATACCATCTGTGTTCCGGTCTCCGCCCTGAAAAAAGAAGGCATCGATGAGCTGCTGGAAATGATCCTGCTGGTGGCTGAGATGTTGGAACTGAAGGCCAATCCGGATCGACTCGCCCTGGGGACCATCATTGAAGCCAGATTGGATAAAGGGCGGGGTCCGGTGGCCACAGTCCTGGTGCAGAAGGGAACTTTGCGGGTTGGCGATCCCATTCTTGCTGGCACGGCCTGGGGGCGGGTGCGGGCAATGATGAATGACCGGGGGAAGGTTGTCAGGGCAGCGGGGCCTTCCATGCCGGTGGAAGTGTTGGGTTTTTCTGAAGTTCCCCAGGCGGGGGATACTCTGCGGGTAATGGAAGATGATAAGGCGGCCAGACAATTGGCCAGGGAGCGGCAGGAAGAGCGGCGGGAGCAGGAACTGGCCAAGACTGCCCGCATAAGCCTCGATGATCTCTACGACCGGATCCAGGAGGGCGAGATCAAGGAACTGAACATTATTGTTAAGGCCGATGTGCAGGGTTCAGTAGAAGCCCTGAAGCAGTCTCTGGAAAAACTGAGCGACGACAAGGTGCGCCTGAACGTCATTCACGGCGCCGCCGGGGCCATCACGGAAAGTGATATCATGCAGGCTGCGGCCTCCAATGCCATTATCATCGGCTTTAATGTCCGCCCCGAGCCCACGGCCAAAAAGGAGGCAGAGAGGGAAGGGGTGGATATCCGCCTCTATCGGGTCATTTACGAAGCCTTGGAGGACATGGAGGCAGCCATGAAAGGAATGCTGGAACCCGAATACCGGGAGGTCACCCTGGGCCAGGCGGAGGTCCGGGCAACCTTCAAAGTACCAAAGGTCGGTACCATTGCCGGCAGCTATGTCCTGGAAGGGAAGGTAGTAAATGGTTCCCAGGTGCGCCTCATCCGGGATGGCGTTGTGATCTATGAGGGAAAGATCGATTCTTTGAAGCGGTTTAAGGACGATGTCAGGGAAGTAAGCAGCGGTTATGAATGTGGGATCGGCTTGCAGAATTTCAATGATATCAAAGAGGGAGACATTTTGGAGGTCTTTACGGTGGAGGAAGTACGACCGGCTTAGTACCCAGCCAAGCCATCTGAGCCGGTGTTGGGGGGAGTAAGAAATGGGTGTTCGGCAACAAAGAATCCGGGAAGCATATAAACAGGAATTGAGCCAGCTTATCCAGAGGGAATTGAAAGACCCGCGCATTGGTTTTGTCAGCATCACCGATGTGGAAGTTTCCGGGGATCTGCGTCAGGTAAAGGTGTATGTAAGCGTCTTTGGCGATGAACAGGGGAAAGAGGAGACAATGGAAGCCCTTGATCGGGCCCGCCCCTACCTGCGTTCGGAGATGGGTAAAAGGGTGCGCCTCCGCTACACTCCGGAATTGTTCTTCTATCTGGATGAATCAATCGAAAGAGGCGTTAGGCTGAAGGGTTTGTTGGATAAACTGGGCCAGGAAAGAGGCGAAGAAAAGGAGAAGGAGACCGATGCAGGAGGAGAAGAAGAGGGCAGTTGAAATATGCAGCGGGAAAAGTAATTTCTTGTTGTTATCCCATCATGATCCCGACGGAGACGCTATCGGCTCCCTGCTGGCCCTGGGCCTATCCCTGCAGAGGGCCGGGAAGAAGGTGATCATGGCCAATCCCGATGGCGTGCCCCATACTTTCCGCTTTCTGCCGGGCTGGAAGGAAGTCCGCTCCGATTATGGGGAATTGACGAGCTCCGAACTGAAAGCCCTGGAGGTAGTCGTTACCTTGGATACCGCCACCGAGGAGCGCCTGGGGGATTGGTCCCGTGTTCTGGAGAAGGGCTCTCATGTGGTGGTAAATATAGATCACCATCTTACCAACAGCAGGTATGGGCACATCAACTGGATCGAAGCGGCCAGTTCCACCGGGGAGCTGGTACAGGCTCTGCTGGCGGGGCTGGGCTGGGAAATTGCTACCGATGTAGCCCTCTGCCTGTACACCGCCATCGTTACCGATACGGGCAGTTTTCGCTATGAAAATACAACCTACCAGACCCACTGCAATGTGGCGGCCCTGCTCCAAAGGGGGATCAATCCTGCCCAGGCGACGGAATATATCTATGAGACCAAACGGGAGGCGGCGGTGCGGCTTTTGGGGCGGGCCCTGGAAACCCTGCAGCTCAGTCCCGACGGCCGGATTGCCTGGCTGACCGTAACCAATTCCACCCTGGCCGCTGTGGGAGCGCGGGGGGAGGATGTAAACGGGATTGTAAACTATGCCAAGGAGATAGCCGGCGTTGAAGTGGGCATCCTTTTCCAGGACACAGGGGAAGGTGTAATAAAAGTTAGCCTCCGTTCCCGCCCTGCCGGGATCAATGTCAGTGAAATAGCCCAGAGGTTCGGGGGCGGAGGACATCCCCGGGCAGCCGGATGCCGGGTCCGGGGCTCCCTGGAGCAGGTGCGGGCTGAA
>DUTA01000015.1 GCA_012842325.1 Bacillota bacterium
GCCATGCCGGTTGTTATCCTGGACAAGCTTAGTATGCACATTGGCGAGCTTTTTGACTTAAGCAAAATACCCTGGGATAACTCACCCAGAAATATCAAGATATTGAACGAAACTATGGCCTATTACAAATCTTCTCCCATTTTCCTGATTTGCTAAAAAAAGGAAGGGGGGTTACCCCCTAATTGCCAGGGTATGGTCCCCGGATCAGAAAAGGGAGCCCGGGGGCTCCCCTTTATTCTTCGCCCAAATAAACCTTGCGCACTTCATCCCGGGCCAGGAGCTCCTTGCCGGTGCCGGAGAGGACAATTCTGCCCGTTTCCAGGACATAGCCGTAATCGGCCAGCTGGAGGGCGGCCCGGGCATTCTGCTCAATGAGGAGAATAGTCTTCCCTTCACTGTGGATCTCCTTGATGATTCTGAAGATCTCCTGGACCAGGAGGGGGGCCAGCCCAAGGGAGGGCTCGTCCATCATCAGCAGGGTGGGATTGGCCATGAGGGCCCGGCCGACGGCCAGCATCTGCTGCTCACCCCCGGACAGGGTCCCCGCCAGCTGGCCCTTCCTCTCCTTGAGGCGGGGAAAGAGGCTGAAAACCCAGTCCAGATCCCTCTTCACCTCAGAATCCTTCCGGGTATAGCCCCCCAGATACAGGTTTTCCAGAACCGTCAAATCGGGAAACACCCGCCTTCCCTCCGGGACCATGGTGATCCCCATTTGCACAATCTGGGTGGTGGAAGCCCGGGTAATATCCACGCCGTTGAAGGTGATGGTACCGGCCGCAGCCCGTACCAGCCCGCAAATGGTCCTGAGGGTGGTGCTCTTGCCGGCCCCATTGGCCCCAATCAGGGTGATAATCTTGTTGGCCGGCACCTCCAGTGAGATTCCCTCCAGGGCATGGATGCCGCCGTAGTAGACATGGAGATCGTGTATTTTAAGCACCAGTTTCCACCCCCAGATAGGCAGTAATTACCCTTTGGTCCTTCTGGATCTCGGCCGGGCTGCCCTCGGCAATGGTCCGGCCATAATCCAGGACCAGAATGCGCTCACAGATCCCCATTACCACCCGCATGTGGTGTTCAATGAGGAGGATGGTGAGATTAAAATCCTTCCTGATCTGCCGGATAAAATCCATCAATTCCCCGGCTTCGGCGGGATTCATACCCGCCGCCGGCTCATCCAAAAGGAGGAGTTTGGGTTTGGTCGCCAGGGCCCGGACAATCTCCAGCCGGCGCTGCTGCCCGTAGGGAAGGGAACTGGCCTGTTCGTGGGCCAGATGGTCCAGGCCGACGGCTTCCAAAAGGGAGTGGGAATAGGCCACCATCTCCCTTTCTTCCGCCCCGTACCTTCCCCACCTGAGCACCGCCTCCAGGGGATTGGAACGGAGGCGCAAATGGTTGGCGACGAGGACGTTCTCCAGGACAGTTAAGCTGCCAAATAGGCGAATGTTCTGGAAGGTGCGGGCAATGCCGCAGCGGGTGATGAGATCCGGGCGCAGGCCGGTGATCTCCCGGCCGGCAAAAATAATGCGTCCCGTGGTCGGCTTGTAAACACCGGTAATGAGATTAAAGACCGTCGTCTTTCCGGCGCCATTGGGGCCAATGAGGCCCACCAGCTCGCCGGGGGCCAGGGACAGATTGAAATCAGCCAGGGCCGTCAGGCCGCCAAAGTTTTTCCCTACACCCTCCATCTGCAAAAGGCTCATGCTTCAACACCCCTTTCGGGGCTGCCGTTCCTTGCTCCCAGGAGGCGTTCCCAGGACCATTCCCTCTGCCCCATTATTCCTTCCCGGTAGAAGAGGACCACCAGGATCAGGAGGAGGGAGAAGATCACCATCCGCAGCCCCGGTATCCCCGGCAGGGAAATAAAGCCCAAATTCATGGGGGCCTCCACCCCCCGGAGCACTTCCTTGAGGATGGTGACAATGGTGGCCGCAATGACCGTCCCCGTCATACTGCCCATACCGCCCAGGACGACGATGAGGAGGATCTCGAAGGTAAGGGTAAAGCGGAACATATTGGGGTCGATGGTGGTCAGAAGGCTGGCCTGAAAGCCCCCTCCGATGCCGGCCAGAAAGGCACCCAGGGCAAAGGCCAGC
>DUTA01000016.1 GCA_012842325.1 Bacillota bacterium
AATGCCTAGCTTAGGGTACTCTACGAAACCCTGGGTGATAGCTCTACGGAACCTCAGCGGCTTCAGCACAGCTTTATGAACACCAATTGTGGCGAGGTCTCTCGCCTACTAAAGCTTGACGCGTACTGGCTTTTGGCGAACCTTCCCTTTTTATTGCACTAATGTTATAATAAATTCGTTATTTACAAAAATCCGGAGGATTGGCATCTTCTGCCCAGAACAAGAGGCCTCTTTCAGATAACCGGGTAACCAAGGCCATTTAAGGTAATAACCATCTCATTTTTACTTGCAAATCCCGCCGGTGGGAAAGCATGGCTGTGGGTATTCCCCCCCGATAAGATGGAGGGGGAAAGGCCACAGCGGCCAGCATTTTCACCTGCTAATCCTTGGGGCAAATAATATACTAAGTGGGGTGATGGAAATGCATAAGGTCGTGAAAAAAGAAATCATCTCAGAGACCATCAAACTCCTTGAGGTCGAAGCTCCGCTAATCGCCGCCAAAGCCAGGGCCGGTCAGTTTTTTATCCTGCGGCTCAATGAAAGGGGAGAGAGAATTCCCCTCACCATAGCCGACCAGGATCAAGAAGCGGGGACAATTACCACTATTTTCCAGGAAGTTGGGCGGACCACCAGAGAACTGGGTAAATTGGAGCCGGGGGATTACATTGCCGACCTGGTGGGGCCCCTCGGCGTGCCCAGTGAAATTGAAAAATACGGTCGAGTAGTCTGCGTCGGAGGCGGGATCGGTATTGCCCCCATTCATCCCATTGTCAGGGACTTGAAAAAAGCCGGCAATGAAGTGATCACAATTATCGGCGCCCGCACCAAAGATCTTCTATTCTGGGAAGAAAAACTGGCCGCCCTCAGCGATCGCCTGATCGTCTGCACCGATGACGGCAGCTATGGCCAGAAAGGTTTTGTCACCGAGATGGTCGGGGAAGTAGCTGCCGAAGGGAAAATAGACCGCCTCTGGGCCATCGGGCCCCTGCCGATGATGAGAGCCATGGCGGCAACCACCAAACCGCTGGGGATTAAGACCATCGTCAGCATGAACCCAATCATGGTCGACGGCACGGGAATGTGCGGCGCCTGCCGGGTCAGCGTCGGCAACGAGACCAAATTTGCCTGCGTAGACGGTCCCGAATTCGACGCCCACCTGGTGGATTTCGACCTGGCCATGCGGCGTTTGCAGTACTACCGGGAAGAAGAAAGGATAGCCGCAGAAGCCGGTAACTGTGGATGTGGAGGTGGATGTGGATGTCACAGGTAAGGTCCAAAACCAAGCACGCCATGCCGGTCCAGGACCCCAAAAAAAGAATAACCAATTTTTCGGAAGTGGCCCTGGGCTATGATGAGAAGCTTGCCCGGGCTGAAGCCGAGCGCTGCCTGAATTGCAAAAATCCCCAGTGTGTCAAGGGCTGCCCGGTGGAAGTGCCCATCCCGGAGTTTATCAGCATGGTGAAACAGGGTGATTACCTCGGTTCCCTGAAAAAGATCAAGACGAAAAACAATCTCCCTGCCGTCTGCGGCCGGGTCTGCCCCCAGGAGAATCAATGCGAAAAATACTGCATCCTGGGGAAAAAGGGCGACCCGGTGGCAATCGGACGTTTAGAGAGGTTTGTCGCCGATTACGAATTAAAGCACGGCAGCGATGATGCCACCATGACCAAAGCCGCCCCGACGGGGAAAAGGGTGGCCGTCATCGGCTCCGGTCCCGCCGGCTTAACGGCCGCCGGGGATCTGGCCAAAATGGGGTATTCCGTAACCATTTTCGAAGCCCTCCATGTTCCCGGCGGTGTCCTCATGTACGGCATCCCCGAATTCCGGCTTCCCAAAGACGTTGTGCAAAAGGAGATTGACAAAATCAAAGAGCTGGGGGTAGAAATAAAAACCAATTTTGTTGTCGGCAAACTGGCAACGGTAGATGAGCTGCTGGCCGAGGGCTATGATGCCGTTTTCATCGGCACCGGGGCCGGGCTCCCATATTTTATGAATGTACCCGGGGAAAACCTGAACGGCATCTACTCGGCCAACGAATTCCTCACCCGGACCAATTTGATGAAGGCCTATGACTTCCCCAATTACATTACCCCCATCAAGGTGGGGGAACGGGTCGCCGTAATCGGTGCCGGCAACGTGGCCATGGATGCGGCCCGCACCGCCCTCCGCCTGGGAGCCAAGGAATCATACATTGTCTACCGGCGGACAGAGAAAGAGATGCCGGCCCGCCGGGAAGAAATTGAAAATGCCAAAGAGGAAGGTGTCCAGTTCATTCTCCTCACCAGCCCAATAGAATTCCACGGCAATGAGGAAGGCGTTGTCACCGGCATGACCTGCATCAAATATGAACTGGGAGAGCCCGACGCCTCGGGACGCCGGCGCCCGGTGCCCATTAAGGGTTCCGAGTATGAAATGGCTGTCGACACGGTGGTCCTGGCCCTGGGGCAGGGTCCCAACCCCCTGGTCCCCAAGACCACACCCGACCTGGAAATAACGGAAAAGGGCACCATCCGCGTCGCTGAAGAAACTGGCGCCACCTCCAAACCGGGTGTTTATGCCGGCGGCGACATCGTCACCGGCGCCGCCACGGTGATCCTGGCCATGGGGGCAGGCAAAAAGGCAGCCCGGGCCATCGATGAATACTTGCGCTCAAAATAACACTTCCGCCTCTAATCAATGGATAAACTCTGAATGGCCAATAAAGAAACCGTCCCCTTGTGCGCCGCTTGCACAGGGGACGGTTTCTTTCCTTTGACAGTTTACGGTGAACAGTTGACTGTGTTCAGCTTCAGTCAGGGCATGGGTCACAAAAATGATACATGGGAGGGATTAAAGGTTGTTGGCCGGTTTTTTGGGAATAATGACTGTCACCTCATAATAATCGTCCTTCTCCACCTTCTCCATCCGGGCGGCGAAACCGACCCGCTGCAGCTCCTGGACGGCCTGCTGAATGGTATTGAAGAAGATGCGCATGTCTTTATAGATGCGCACCACCTTCCGGCGCTCCTGTTTTTCTTCCCTTTCCCTCCCGGCCAGGATCCTGGCAACGTAGGCCTCGGTTTCCTGGACAGTCAGGCCCTTTTCGACAATTTTCTCCAGGACGGACAACTGCTGCTCCTCCCGGGGCAGCTTCAACAGGGCCCTGGCGTGTCGTTCGGAAATTATTTCCCGGGAAATAATCTCCTGCACCCGGGGGGAAAGTTTCAACAGGCGGATTTTGTTGGCAATAGTAGACTGGCTCTTGCCAATCCTTTGGGCCAGATCCTCCTGGGTCAGGCCAAATTCCTCCAGCAGCCTTTGATAACCCCGGGCTTCCTCCAGAAAATGCAGTTCCTCCCGCTGCAGGTTTTCTACCAGGGCCAGTACCGCCAGATCTTCATCCTTCAGCTCCTTTACCACGGCCGGTATCGTCTCCATGCCCAGCAGCTTGCAGGCCCGCAGCCGGCGTTCCCCGGCCACAAGTTCCAGCCCCCGGGGTCCCGTCCGCACCACAATGGGCTGCAATACACCATACTGGCGGATAGAAGCCGCCAGTTCCGCCAGTTCCCCCTCGGCAAAATGCCGCCGGGGCTGATAGGGATTGGGTTTTATCTCCTTCAAGGGCAGTTCCTGCACGGCATCGGCGGGGGTATTGCCACCCCCCGCCAGGCCAAGCAGGCGGGCCAAGTGTTCCTTCACTGCTATCACCGCCCCTACAGACATTGGAAATATCGGTTCATAAATCTTCGCCAAATGTTAAATAATTCCTGCCGTCAGCGCCTGTATTTCCCTAGGGGCCTTTTGCCGGGTATCCCGGCTTTCCGGGGATACTGGGGCGGTGTAGCCATCTCCTTCCGGATCAGGACCAGAGAGCGCTCCCCGGCCCCTTCAGGAAGGATCACCCTTTCCATTTTTACTACCCTTCCCCCCAAAAGGTTTATGGCCTCAGTGGCCTCGGCAAGCTCCTCCCTGACCTTCGGTCCCTTTTGGGCCAGAAAATAGCCCCCGCAGGCTGTGAAGGGAAGGCAGTACTCCGCCAGGACAGCCAGGGAAGCCACAGCCCGGGCCACCACCACATCAAAGGCCTCCCGGTAACCCTCCCTGCGGCCCAGATCCTCGGCCCGCCCGTGCAGCACCTCAACGTCGGCAAGGCCCAGGCTCCGGCAGAGGTGCTGGAGGAACTCAACCTTCTTCCGGGATGAATCCAGGAGCACCAGCCGGATATTCCTGACGAGGCGCAAGGGAAGACCGGGAAAACCAGCGCCACTTCCCACATCCAGTACCCTCTCCCCGCCGGCAAGGGGCAGTACCTTGAGGCAGGTGAGGGAATCGAGAAAGTGCTTCACTGCCACTTCCTCCGGCCCGGTAAGGCGGGTCAAATTAATCCATTGGTTCCAGCGTCTAAGCTCCTCCTCATAGAGGCGGAATTTTTCCAGGACAGCGGCATCGAGGGAAAGACCCATCTCTTCCCCATATCGCAGGAGTTTATCCACCGGCACCGGCCCCCTCCCGGCGCAGCTTTTCCAGGTAGACCAGGAGGACGGAAATGTCGGCAGGGGTTATGCCGGAGATACGGGAAGCCTGCCCCACCGAGCGGGGACGGAGCAGGGACAGCTTTTCCCTTCCCTCCCGGGATAGGCCCGGTATCTGTTCATAATCGATATCCCGGGGAAGCAGCCGCTTTTCCAGGCGGCGAAAGCGGTTTACCTGCTCTTCCTGCTTGGCAATGTAACCCTCATACTTTATCTGGATCTCCACCTGTTCCTTTACCTCAGGGTCCAAATCGGGAAGCCCGGCCAGCTGCTGCAGTTTGTCGTAGGTAAAGCCGGGCCGCCGCAACAGCTCGGCCAGAGAGATACTGTGCCGCAGGGGGGAAGAGCCCATTGCCGCCAGCTGGGTATCCACCCGGTCACCGGGCGTAATCTTTCTTTTTTTCAGCTCCGCGATGGCCCCGGCAATGGCCTCCCGCTTCCGGCAGAAGCGTTCATAGCGTTGGGGAGAAATAAGGCCAATCTGGTAGCCTTTTTCCGTCAGGCGCAGGTCAGCATTGTCCATCCGCAGCAAAAGCCGGTATTCGGCCCGGGAGGTCAGCATCCGGTAGGGCTCCCGGACCCCCTTTACCACCAGATCGTCGATGAGAACGCCAATATAAGCCTCGGAGCGGTCGAGGATTAAGGGCTCCCGCCCCTGGACATAGAGGGCGGCATTGATGCCGGCCAGCAAACCCTGGGCCGCCGCCTCTTCGTAGCCGGAGGTACCGTTAATCTGCCCCGCCGTATAGAGCCCCTCGATACCCTTGATCTTCAGGGTAGGTTCCAGCTGATCGGGATGCAAATAATCGTATTCAATGCCGTAGCCGGGCCGGGTCATTTCCACCTGTTCCAGACCCGGCAGGGTACGGAGGATTTGCAGCTGGACATCTTCGGGCATGCTGGTGAATAAACCCATGACATAGTATTCCTTGGTGTCCCACCCCTCGGGCTCCAGAAAAATCTGGTGACTGGGCTTGTCGGCAAAGCGGGTTACCTTGTCTTCAATGGAGGGACAGTAGCGGGGTTCTGCACCGGGCAGGGGCTGCAGCCGGAAGGGGCTGCGGTGGAAATTCTCCCTGATGATGCGATGGGTCTCCTCCGTTGTATGGGTGAGCCAGCAGGACAGCTGTTCCCACTTCCCGGACTGCGTCTCCGGATCCAGGGAAAAGAAGAGGGGTTCGGGGCTGCCCGGCTGCTCCGTCATCCTGGTAAAATCAATGGTATCCCCGGCCACCCGCGGCGGCGTAGTGGTTCGAAAGCGGCCCATTTTAAAGCCCAGCTCCTGCAGGGAATGGGAAAGCTTCGCGGCCGCGAGCTGCCCGTTGGGGCCGCTGCTGTATTTGAGTTCCCCCAGAAAAATTTCTGCCCTGAGGTACACACCCGTGGTCAGGACCACCGCCTTGCCCCGGTAGGTAATCCCGGTATTGGTGCTAACCCCCTTTACCGCTCCCCCTTCCACCACCAGGGCGTCGACTACGGCCTGGCGCAGCTCCAAACCCGCCTGCCTTTCCAGGACTTTGCGCATTTCCCACTGATACCGGTGTTTATCCACCTGTGCCCGCAGGGCCCGCACCGCCGGTCCTTTGGCCGTGTTCAAAACCCTGATCTGCAGCCGGCTGCGATCAGTATTTCGAGCCATTTCCCCCCCCAGGGCATCGACTTCCCGAACCAGGTGGCCCTTGGCCGGTCCGCCGATGGAAGGATTGCAGGGCATCTGGGCAATGTATTCGAGATTCATGGTCAAAAGAAGGGTCTGCAGGCCCATCCGGGCGGCCGCCAGGGCGGCCTCACAGCCGGCATGTCCTGCCCCCACCACAATTACGTCATATTCCTTGGGATAGATCATTTTTTCTCCCTCCACCGGAAAGAAACCCTACTTCCCTATACAAAAGTCACTGAAGATCCGATCCAGCAGCTCCTCACCCACCGTCTCACCGGTAATCTCGCCCAGGTAGTCCCAGGCCTCCCGCAAATCGATGGCAACAAGATCCAAAGGCGCTCCGGCTCCAACAGCCTCCAGGGCCGCTCCCAGACACCGTCTGGCCCCCTCCAGGGCTTCCTTGTGCCTGACATTGGAAACAAGGACCCCATGATCACCCCGGACCTCACCGGCAAAGACCAGTTTCCAGATGGTTTCCTCCAATTCCTCCAGGCCCCAGCCTTCCTTGACGGAAATGGGCAGGACCTTCTGCCCCGGAAAGCGCTCCCTGATTGCCTCCACATCCAGGCTTGCGCCAATATCGGTCTTATTGATTAGGACGATGGCCTTCTTCCCCTCCAGCAGGGGAACCAGCTCTTCGTCCTCTTCCGTCCAGCCGGTAGCGGCATCCAGGACAACCAGCACCAGGTCAGCCCCTTCCAGATAGCGCCGGGTTTGTTCAATCCCCAGCTTCTCCACCAAATCTTCTGTCCTGCGGATACCGGCGGTATCCATTACCCGCAAAGGTATGCCCCGGATATTGATGTACTCCTCGATCACGTCCCGCGTGGTCCCGGGTATACTGGTGACCAGAGCCCGCTGCTGCCGGAGGAGGGCGTTGAGGAGGCTGGATTTCCCCACATTGGGTTTACCCAGGATCACCGTCCGCAGGCCCTCCCGTAATATTTGCCCCTGCTTGGCCGTTGCCAAAAGTTTTTCCACTTCCTGCAGGACTGCTTTACAGCCCCCGCCGATTTCCTCCCTGGTCACGTCAGGCAGGTCATACTCGGGGAAATCAATGCTTGCCTCGATTTTCGCCAGAAGCCCAGTCAGCTCCTCCCGCAAAGATCTGATCTTCCGGGATAGTTCTCCCCGCAGCTGGTCCAGGGCTGCATCAAGGCCGGTACTGGTCTTGGCCCTGACAATGTCCATTACCGCCTCTGCCTGGGCCAGGTCTAGACGGCCATTTAAAAAGGCCCGCTTGGTGAATTCCCCCGGTTCAGCCGTTCGCGCCCCCAGCTTTACCACCAGTTCGAAAACCTCCCGCAGGGGCACTATACCCCCATGGCAGTGGATCTCCACCACGTCTTCCCGGGTGTAGGAACGGGGAGCCAGCATGAGGAGGACAATAACCTCATCGATCACCTTTTTTGTTTCCGGGTCTATTATGTGGCCATAGTGAGCGGTGAAGGTGGGCAGCTTGGCAAGATCTTTACCCCGGGGGCTCTTGAAAATCTTTCTCCCAATGGCCACAGCCTGGGGACCGCTCATTCGCACGATCCCGATCCCCCCCTCCCCCGGGGGAGTTACAATGGCCGCAATGGTATCTCCATCCTTCACCGGGAACACCTCCTCTAACAATATTCCCCGCCGGGAAAAGCCCGATACCAACACACAAAACCCAGTAATGGATCCCATTACTGGGTTTCTAACGGGACAATGGATAAACAATGGCGGTGCCGCCTATTCTTTAAGGGCAATGATTACCTTCCGAAAAGGCTCCACCCCTTCGCTGTAACTGACTACTCCCTTTTCCTCCTGGACCGCCAGGTGCACTATCCGCCGCTCCTGGGGAGTCATGGGTTCCAGGACAACACTGCGCCGCTGGCGGCGCACCCGCTGGCACAGGCGCCGGGTCAGGTTTTTCAGGGTATCAGCCCGGCGCTTCCGGTAGGAACAAACATCGAGAATGATGCGCACCCTTTCCCTGGTTCCCTTATTTGCCGCCAGGTTGATTAAATACTGGAGGGCATCCAGGGTACGGCCCCGCCGGCCGATGAGGATACCAAGATCCTTACCTTTGATGTTGATCTGGGTATACCCCCCTGCCTCTTCTACCTCCAGTTCACCGGTAACGCCCATCTTTTTCATAATCTCATCCAGCAAGCGGCAGACCCTGACAACGGGCGTCTCCTTCACCCAAACCCTGACCCGGGCCGGCCGTCCCCCCAGTAAACCCAGAAAACCCCTATTGGATTCTTCCAAAACCTCATATTCTACTTCTGACCTATCCTTAACACCCAAAGCCGCCATCCCGGCTTCCACTGCTTCCTCCACCGTTCTGCCGGTAGTTTCAATTGTTTTCATCTGGCGCAAGGTCCCCCTTTAATCCTAGTTGCCCGCCAGCAATATAATGCTGAATGATTCCGAATACGTTGCTCGCCACCCAGTACAGGGCCAGACCCGCCGGGAAACGGGTGGCAAACCAGCCGATCAACAGGGGCATGAACATCATGGTCTGGGCCTGTTTTGGATCCGTCGTCATCTGTTTCTGGGTAATGTAAGTCGTCACGGCCGCCAAAATCGGCAGGATATAGTAGGGGTCAGGAACAGAAAGATCGTCGATCCACCCTCTAATAAAAACAGGACTCCCCGTATACTCCATATTGCGGAGGACGGTAAAAAGGGCAAGTATGATGGGCAATTGCAGAAAAAGGGGCAGACATCCCCCCATGGGGTTGACCCCATGTTTTTGGTAAAGGGCCAGCATCTCCTTGTTTAACTTTTCGGGATTGTTCTTGTATTTTTCCTGCAGCTTCTTGAGCTGTGGCTGGATTTCCTGCATGCGTTTTAAAGATCGGTTTTGTTTTATGGTCAGGGGCCAGATAATTAGGCGCACAACTAAAGTTAAACCGATGATGGCATAGCCCCAATTACCCAAATAGGTATAGAAAAATTCCAAAATTGAAGCCATCAATTTACTGAGTAACTGCATCCTCTTCCCTCCTCTCATCCATCTCGCTGCCCGGGAACTTGCAAATATTAAAGACGATAGCTTCTACAGCCTTATTTACGGAACCGGGTCATATCCTCCCTGGTGCAGAGGATGACAGCGCAGCAACCTCCGGAAGCTCAGGTAACTGCCCTTGATCACACCAAATTTGGCTATGGCCTCCAGGGCATAGGCCGAACATGTGGGATGAAAACGGCAGGTCGGCGCCTTTAAAGGGGAAAGAAACCGGCGGTAAAAGAGAAGAAGGCAAAGAACAAGGCGCTTCATCTTCCCACTCCCTTTATATTATCTACTAATGATTCCTAAATATACCAGCTTTGTGGAACAAATGCCGGAGGGCCCCTTTCAGAGTAGCATAATCGGCTTCCAGGGCAGGATTCCGGGGTATCACCACAATGTCATACCCCGGAAGGAGGAGGTCCACATGCAAACGACAGAGTTCCCGCAACCGGCGCCGCATCCTGTTTCTGATCACGGCTTTTCCCATCCTTTTCCCAACGGAAAAACCGAAACGGCATACCTCCCGGTCATTGGAGAGAAGGTAGATTACCAGATATTTATTTGCATAGGACTTCCCTTTGCGATACACCCGTGTAAAATCATTTCGCCGCCGGAGACGGTTCTCCTTCTTCACCAAACCACACCTTTCCACCACAAAGAAATAGGAGTCAGGCGTCAGCTATCTGCAGCCCAACCCCTACCTCGTCCACTGAATCCAAATAGCTGGCTTGGGGAAGACATAAATAAAAAAACTGGAACTGGCCTCCCGTACCTGGTCATGCGCTCAAACGTTTCCTGCCCTTCAGACGTCTTCTTTTGAGTACCCTTTTCCCGCCGGGGGTCTGCATCCGCTTCAAGAAGCCGTGGGTCCGCTTCCGGTACCGGCGGTTAGGTTGATACGTCCTCTTCAATCTCTGCACCTCCTCGCCTCAGAAAGGGAAAAAAAGAAAGGCAGATCCTTGCCAATTCTAAGCAAATTATACTGGAGCAAACACACCACTGTCAAGCTGCCGGGCTAAGAAATAAAACAGGGGATTATTTTTATCCACAGGCAGGAGAAATTATGGGAACATTGGCCTATTTATCCACAAGGAAACAGGGAAAACCTCTTTTTCCCCCTTGTTGCTAACCCCCCAAGGATTTGCTATCATAAATATGGATTGGAAAAAGGACCCGGTTTTATTCACATTATACACAACTTGTGGATAAATCTGTGTATAAAGTGCTTCTTTCTCCCTGCTAATCCTCTTCCCCTTGGGATTTTTTTCCTTTTTTTACTTATCCACAGTTTTGGTTCCTTTTTTTTCCTATTTTGCCCGGCAGGGATACCCTTTGCTGGACAACCTTTTGGGCCCTTTTTACCTTTTACCACCATTGAAATCTCTGGGAGGACCGGCAATGACTGATCTGACAAAGCTCTGGGGACAGGTTCTGAAAAAACTCCAACAGGATTTGAGTAAGCCGAGTTTCGAAACCTGGCTCAAACCAACCCAACCCGTCACCCTGGTGGAAAATACCCTGGTCATTGGAGTCCCCAACGAATTTGCCCGGGATTGGTTGGAGACGAGATATGCCTCCCTCCTCCAGGAAACCGTCCAGGAGGTCCTTAAACTGCCCCTGCGCATAGATTTTGTAATTGTCGACACCCAGGGGGAGGAGAAGGAGAATGCATACGACAGGGAAGTTGCCAGGGCCCTCACTCCCGCCCAAACTTCCCGGGAAACCTTTACAGCCCCCCTTTTGAATCCAAAATACACCTTTGATACCTTCGTGGTGGGCAACAGCAACCGTTTTGCCCACGCCGCTTCCCTGGCCGTAGCCGAAGCCCCGGCCAAGGCCTACAACCCCCTCTTCATCTACGGCGGCGTAGGTCTGGGCAAGACCCACTTAATGCATGCCATCGGCCACTATGTCCTTGCCAGTCAGCCAAACTGCAAAGTAGTCTACGTGACGTCGGAAAAGTTTACCAATGAATTGATCAATGCCATTCGCGATGACACAACCGTCGAATTTCGCAATCGTTACCGGAGTGTCGACGTCCTGCTCATCGATGATATCCAGTTTCTGGCCGGGAAAGAACGTACCCAGGAAGAATTCTTCCACACCTTTAATGCCCTCCACGAAGCCAGCAAGCAGATAGTCATTTCCAGCGACCGGCCGCCCAAGGAGATCCCGACCCTGGAAGAGCGGCTCCGTTCCCGCTTTGAATGGGGCCTCATCACCGACATGCAGCCGCCCGATCTGGAAACAAGGGTAGCTATATTACGCAAAAAGGCTGAACTCGACAAATTAAACATAGACGACGAGGTGCTCCTTTACATAGCGACAAACATCGATACCAATATCCGCGAACTGGAAGGCGCCCTCATCAGGGTCATGGCCTTTTCTTCTCTGACCAATACCACGGAAATTACGGTAGATTTGGCCACCGAGGCTCTGAAGGATATTTTACCCGATTCCAAGCCAAAAATTATTACCATTAAAAATATCATCGAAGTGGTAGCCGAGCACTTTCACCTCACCGCCCAGGATTTAACCGGCAAAAAAAGGACCCGGGCCGTTGCCTACCCCCGGCAGATAGCCATGTATCTCTGCCGGGAGCTGACCGATGCTTCCCTGCCCAAAATAGGGGAGGAGTTCGGCGGCCGGGATCATACGACAGTCATGCATGCCAACGAGAAAATTAAAAATGAGCTGGAGGAAGATCCGGAACTCCAGCGCAACCTAGAAGAAATAAAAAAGAAACTCCTCTAAAAGAATATCCCCATTGTGGATAAAGCAGTTCAAATCTTTTATTCCCATGTTGATAAGTTCTTTTTTGCCGCGGGTTGTGGATAAAATATGAGATTTACTTTTTTCTATCCACATTTTATTCCTGCCCCCAGCCCTACTTTTATGTCCCTTGATCTTACTTATCCCCAAATCCACAATCCCTACTAATACTACGAAATAAATATCTACTTTTATATATGGATTCTAGTAATACTATGAGGGCCCCATTCTGTGGACAGGAGGTTTTTTATATGCATATCCAGGTCGACAGGAAGGATTTTCTAGAGGGAATTCAAATTGTGCAAAGGGCGGCGGCATCATCAACCAACTTGCCTATTTTGACCGGCATTTACCTTGCCGCCAAGGAAGGGCAGCTGGAACTGCGGGCTACTGACAACGATATCGGCATAGAGTACTTCCTTCCGGTGCAGATTAGGGAAGAGGGGGAAATAGTCCTCCCGGCCAGGTATCTGGTCGAGATCGCCCGCCGCTTTAAACCGGGGGAAATAAAACTGCAGGTGGCCCAGGATACATATACCGCCCTCCTGGAATCGGGCCGGAGCAGTTTTGAATTGCTGGGCTTTTCCCCTGACAATTATCCGGAAAGGGTTACCCTCGGCCAGGGGAAGGCGTGGCAGGTAGAGCAGTCCCTGCTGAGGGATATGATCCGGCAGACTGCCTTTGCTGCCTCCCACGACAACATGCGTCCCATTTTGACGGGAGTCCTGATGAATTTTACCGGGGACAAACTGGAACTGGTTGCCACCGACAGCCACCGCCTGGCATTTTACCGCACCGTCCTCCCCCGCACCGGGGGAGAGGAGGCAAGTATGGTGGTACCCCGCAGGACTATGGAGGAATTGGCCCGCATCATCCAGGGAGGGGAAGAAGAACCCGTTACCATTCAGATGACGGGGGGCCAGGTTTGCTTCTCTACCGAGAGGGTGAGGCTGATATCCCGCCTCATAGAAGGCAAATTCATTGATTACCGCCAGGTCTTACCAAAGGAGTATAAAACCAGGGTCCGCCTGGAAACCGGGGAATTTTTGGCCGCTGTGGAGAGGGCGGCGATCCTGACCCAGGATCGGGCCAATTCCCTGCGGATTGAGGTGGGGGACGGCCTGATCAGGCTTTTTGCCAATACACCCGAGGTGGGGAAGGTGGAGGAAGAGATCCAGGCCGAAGTCACGGGGGAGGATACCAGCATTTCCTTTAACTCCCGCTACCTGATCGAGGCCCTGCGGACAGTCGAAGAGGCGGAAATATTCTTTGATATAACCGGTTCTGTGAGCCCGGGAATTATAAGGCCCGTCGGGGAAGAAAAGGACTACCTGCACCTGATTATGCCGGTAACCACCCGGGCTGTTCCCTAAAGGCTGAGGCGAAGGGAGACGATGGTGGGTGACAGAAAGGGTCACTGAGGTGAAAATAACTACAGACAGCATTGCCCTGGACCAGTTCCTGAAATGGGCCCGGGTGGTGCCCAGTGGCGGTATGGCCAAACAGCTGATTCAGGCGGGTCAGGTTTTGGTAAACGGCCGGTGTGAAACAAAAAGGAGCCGGCGCCTGACGGTGGGGGACGAAGTAGAGGTGAGGGGGTTGGGCCGTTTTTACCTTGGGAAATAGCTAGAGGGAGGAAAAGGACTTGTATTTGCGCCGCCTGAGCTTACAAAACTATCGCAACTACGCCAGGGAAGAGCTTGTCCCCCACGAAAGAATAAACTTTCTTTACGGGGAAAACGCCCAGGGAAAAACAAACCTGTTGGAAGCCGTCTACCTTTTGGGTACGGGAAAATCGCCCCGCAATGCCCGGGATCAGGAAATAACCCGGTGGGGGGAAAACTGGTATCGTGTTGCCGCCGATGTTGAGCGCCGGGACTACTCTTTTCGCCTGGAAATCAGCTATCGTGCCGGTACCGGCAAGATTGTGGCTATAAACGGGCAGAAACAGGAAAGCCTTTTTTCTATCCTGGGCCGGGTCAATGTGGTTCTTTTCTCGCCGGAGGAATTGCAGCTGGTAAAGGGAGAACCCTCCCAGCGGCGCCGCTTCCTCAATCTCCAGCTATCTCAGACCAGTCCCCGCTATTATTATTACCTCCAGCAGTACCGCCGGGTTCTCCAGCAGCGGAATATCCTTTTGAAGGATATCCGTTCCGGCCGCACCTACCGCCGGGATGAGTTGCCCGTTTGGGACCGGCAGCTGGTGAAAATAGGGGCGGGTATAGTCTGGAAACGCCGGGAGATGGTGGCCAAACTGGCCCCCCTGGCCCGGGATTTTCACAAAAGAATAAGCGGGGGCCGGGAAATACTAACGGTGGAATACAAACCCTCCTTTCCCGGGGGAAGGGAAGGGAATGTAGAGGAGATTGAAGATAGTTTCAGCAGGGCCCTGCTGGCTGCCAGGGAAGAAGAGATCCAGCGGCGGATGACCGTTGTCGGACCCCATCGCGATGATCTTTTAATTTCCCTCAATGGCAGGGATGGCAGGGTCTATGGTTCCCAGGGACAGCAGAAAACTGCAGCCCTGAGTTTGAAACTGGCTGAATCCCAGTATATGGAAGGGGAGATGGGGGAATATCCCATCCTTCTCCTTGATGATATAATGTCGGAACTGGATGGGGAACGGAGGCAGTTTGTGCTGGAAACGGTTCAGGAGAGGGGTCAGGTGTTTATTACGGGGACAGGGGAAATGGAAATGCCCCCCGGTACTGCGGGGAATTGTTACCGGGTCGTACAGGGGACCATCATAAAGGTGTAAAAGGGGGTACAGATATGTTCCTGCATTTGGGCGGGTCCACCATTATTCCGGCCGAGGAAGTAATTATGATCCTTGATTTAAAATCTGCCCGGCAGTCAAAGATAACCATGGAACTAATTTCCCTGCTGGAAGCCGAAGGAATGATTGCTGAAGCCAGTCCCGGGGTGCATAAATCCCTGACCATCACCGACGATAAAGCCTATTTATCTCCAATTTCGTCGGTGACTTTGAAGAATCGCCTCCATTTTTGGCTCGGGTCTGAGAAAGAGGGATAAAACCCTGTGCTCCTGACCAGAGAGTTTAATGAAATGAATGGCTGGCATTAAATCCGGCCTGGTGCCAGCCAGCGACCCATGAGATCCGGCGCAGGTATATCCTGCGATTTTTTGTCGTAAAGGAAAAAATGGTATTAAGTTACAGTATATGATATAATTTTTTTGGCACGGGGCATAGCTGGTAGAATGGAGGTAACGGGATTTATGGTTGGGAAAAACAATAACCATTCGCATAATAATTATGACGCCAGCCAGATCCAGGTTTTAGAAGGCCTGGAGGCTGTTCGCCATACACCGGGGATGTACATCGGAAGTACGGGCAGCAGTGGGCTTCATCACCTTGTCTATGAAGTAGTGGACAACAGCATCGATGAAGCCATGGCCGGCTACTGCGATCGGATCGAAGTGATTCTAAAACCCGATGGAGTGGTGACGGTCAGTGACAACGGGCGGGGAATTCCCGTCGATGAACATCCCAAGATGGGCCGTCCGGCCGTAGAAGTGGTCTTGACCACCCTTCATGCGGGGGGGAAGTTTGGCGGTGAGGGCTACAAAGTTTCCGGTGGTCTCCATGGCGTTGGTGTATCGGTAGTCAATGCCCTTTCCCAGTGGTTGGAGGTTGAGGTGTACCGGGAGGGGAAGGTTTTTCGGCAACGTTTCGAGCGGGGAAAGGTTGTCACTCCCCTGGAAATTGTTGGCACCACCGCTGCCACCGGGACCCGGATAACCTTTAAACCGGATCCGGAAATATTTGAGGAAACGACCTTTAACCTGGAAATCCTTTGCCAGCGCCTCCGGGAGTTGGCCTATCTGAATAAAGGTCTGCTGATTAGCATTAAGGATGAGGAAACGGGGAAGGAAAGGCAATTTAAGTTTAACGGGGGTATAAAGGAATTTGTCCAGGATTTGAATAAAAACAAAAATACCCTTTTTCCAAAGCCCATTTATTTTGAGGCGCAACAACAGGAGAGCAAGGTTGAAGTTGCCATTCAGTATAATGACGGTTATACAGAGAATATCCTCTCCTATGCCAATAATATTCATACCCATGAGGGGGGTACCCATGAGGTAGGGTTCAAATTAGCCCTGACCCGGGCCATTAACGATTACGCCCGCAAGTCAGGACAGCTTAAGGATAACCAACCAAATCTGGCCGGGGAGGATATAAGGGAGGGTATTGTGGCCGTCCTCAGCGTCCAGTTGCTCAATCCCCAGTTTGAAGGTCAGACCAAAATGAAACTGGGCAATACGGAAATGCGGGGGATTGTCGATTCTGTTGTCTATGAAAGACTATCTGCCTATCTTGAAGAGACGCCGTCGGTGGCCAGAAAAATTGTTGAGAAAGCCATAAAGGCAGCCCAGGCCCGGGAGGCGGCCCGGAAAGCCCGGGAACTGACGCGGCGAAAGGGAGCCCTGGAGGTTACTGCCCTCCCGGGAAAACTGGCCGACTGTACCGTCAAAGACCCTGCCCTCTGTGAAATATATCTGGTGGAGGGCGACTCGGCCGGCGGTTCTGCCAAGCAGGGAAGGGATCGCCGCTTCCAGGCCATTTTGCCCCTGCGGGGCAAAATCTTAAATGTTGAGAAGGCCCGTTTAGACAAAATATTGAACAACGAAGAAATCCGGACCATAATCACCGCCATGGGCACGGGTATCGATGAGGATTTCGATATAGCGAAGGCCCGCTACCACAAGTTGATCATTATGACCGACGCCGACGTGGACGGGGCCCATATCCGGACCCTGCTGCTGACCTTCTTTTACCGGTACATGCGTCCCCTCATCGAGGCCGGCTATGTCTATATAGCCCAACCGCCCCTTTATATGGTAACAAAAGGAAATACACAGAAATACTTCTACAGCGATGAGGAGCTGGAAAAATACCTGGATGAAAAAGGTAGGAATGGGATCACTGTACAGCGCTATAAGGGTCTCGGGGAAATGAACCCGGCCCAGCTGTGGGAGACAACCATGGACCCGGAAAAAAGGACCCTGCTTCAAGTATCCCTGGAGGATGCCATGGCAGCCGACCAGATCTTTAGCATTTTAATGGGCGATCAGGTGGAACCGCGGCGGGAATTTATCCAGACACATGCCCGGGAAGTGCGGAACCTTGATATATAAAAAGACAATCCCATAAACAAGGTAATGGGTGGGATATTGTACAGAGTGCCGGTCCAGAAAGGAAGGGAAGAAAGTGTTGGAATATACCCATGGGAAGATCATTCCCGTTAACATCGAAGAAGAAATGAAAAAATCCTATCTAGATTATGCCATGAGCGTGATCGTGGGCAGGGCCCTGCCCGATGTGCGGGATGGGCTGAAGCCGGTCCACCGGCGGATTCTCTATGCCATGCACGAACTGGCCATTACCCCCGACAAACCCCACAAAAAATCGGCCCGGGTTGTGGGAGAAGTCCTGGGTAAATATCATCCCCACGGCGATGCTGCCGTCTATGACACCATTGTCCGGATGGCCCAGGATTTTGCCATCCGTTATCCCCTCATCGACGGCCACGGGAACTTTGGCTCTGTGGACGGGGATAGCGCCGCTGCCATGCGTTACACCGAGGTCAGGTTATCCAAAATTGCCATGGAGCTTTTAGCCGGTATCGATAAGGAGACTGTTGATTTTATACCCAACTTTGACGAGAGCCTGGAAGAGCCCCAGGTGCTGCCGGCCCGTTTTCCCAACCTTCTGGTTAACGGTTCCGCCGGCATTGCCGTTGGCATGGCCACCAATATCCCGCCCCATAACCTGGGGGAAGTTATCGACGGCCTGGTTCTTCTCATCGATAAGCCGGAAGCAACCATTAAGGAATTGATGCAGGTCATCAAGGGGCCTGATTTCCCTACGGGAGGATTGATTTTAGGCCGGGATGGCATCAGGGCTGCCTACGAAAAGGGACGGGGAGCCGTTAAGATAAGGGCCAAAACCCAGATCGAAAGACTGAAAAACGGCAAATCCCAGATCATAGTGACCGAGATTCCCTACCAGGTCAATAAAGCCAGGATGATTGAACGGATTGCCGAACTGGTCCGGGAGAAAAAACTTGATGGAATCACCGATCTTCGCGATGAAAGTGACCGGAACGGGATCAGAATTGTGATTGAGATGCGGCGGGATGTGGATCCCAGGATAATCCTCAATCGCCTGTACAAGCATACCCAGATGCAGGAAAGCTTCGGGATTATCATGCTGGCCCTGGTCGACGGGACACCGATGATTTTAAATCTGAAAGAGATGCTGTCCCACTACCTGGAGCACCAGAAGGAGATTGTCACCCGCCGGACCAGGTATGAGCTGAAAAAGGCGGAAGCCCGGGCCCATATTCTGGAAGGGCTGCGCATAGCTTTAGACCATCTGGATGCTGTCATCGCCCTGATCCGGGGTTCCCGCACCGTTGACGAGGCCAGGAGCGGTTTGATGGAGCAGTTTGGTCTCTCCCGGGAACAGGCCCAGGCTATCCTGGATATGCGGCTGCAGAAACTGACCGGGTTGGAAAGGGAGAAAATAGATGAGGAATACCGGGAACTGATTGCCAGGATCGAGTACCTGACATCCATCCTGGCCAGCGAAGCAATGGTCTATCAGATTGTGCGCAAGGAACTCCTGGAGATTAAGGAAAAATATGCCGATCCCCGGCGGACCAAAATTACCAGTGCCCAGGGTGAGATGGAGCTGGAGGATCTGATTCCCCGGGAGGACGTGGTCATCACCATAACCCACGCCGGTTATATCAAGCGGATGCCCGTTTCCACCTACCGGAGCCAGAACCGGGGAGGAAGGGGAATGGTTGGGTTGACTCCCCGGGAAGACGATTTTGTTGAACATCTTTTTATCGCCACTACCCACCACCACATCCTCTTCTTTACCAACCGGGGGCTGGTCTACCGCCTGAAGGTCTATGATGTACCCGAAGGCGGGCGGCAGGCACGGGGCACGGCCCTGGTAAACCTGATTGGCCTGGCGCCGGGGGAAAAGATCACAGCTGTGATCCCCGTTCAGGATTTCAGCCAGGACGGCTACCTCATTATGGCTACCCGCCAGGGACTTGTGAAAAAGACCGACCTGGCGGAATTTGAAAATATCCGCCGGAATGGATTGATTGCCATCACCCTTGAGGAGGGTGATGACCTCATCGATGTCAGACTTACCAGGGGTGACCAGGAAGTCATCCTGGGTACAAGGTTGGGGAAGGCCATCCGGTTCCCCGAAGACGATGTCCGCAGCATGGGCCGCACAGCCCGGGGGGTAAAGGCCATAACCCTGGAAGAAGATGATGCCGTGATTGGCATGGAGAAAGTCCAGGCCGATGCCGATCTCCTGGTGGTTACCAAGAACGGCTTTGGAAAGCGAACCCCGATTGAGGAATACCGGCTGCAGAAGCGGGGCGGCAAAGGAATTAAAAATATCCGCTTGACCCGTCGTACCGGGGAAGTAGTGGGGATTAAGGTTGTAAAGCCGGGCAACGAATTGATGTTGGTTACGACCCAGGGGATTATGATTCGCCTGAAAGTAGACGATATTTCCAAGCGGGGCCGGGATACCCAGGGCGTTACTTTGATGCGGATGAATGAGGGGGATGAGCTTGTGGCCGTGGCCCGGCTTATGGAACAGGGAAATGGTGACGGGGAGGGAAAAAATAAATAAAAAAAGGAAAAAGCGGCTGCCGGATCAAGGGCTGCCAGCCTTTGAACCGGCAGACTGCAACTAAGCCCTGGCCCTTTATAAAGCTGGCGAAGAAAAACCTTGACAATCGTATTGGGGTATGATAACATACATAAGTGCCGCGACAAAAGGCAAAAGAAAGCTGGTCCTTGAAAACTGAACAGTGATAGGAAGCCAGTGCAGGTTCCGGTTAAGAGCCGGAGCCGAAACAGATGAGATATTTGAGAGGGAACAAACTCTGGTAAGAGTTTAATTTTTTACGGAGAGTTTGATCCTGGCTCAGGA
>DUTA01000017.1 GCA_012842325.1 Bacillota bacterium
CAATGCCTAGCTTAGGGTACTCTACGAAACCCTGGGTGATAGCTCTACGGAACCTCAGCGGCTTCAGCACAGCTTTATGAACACCAATTGTGGCGAGGTCTCTCGCCTACTAAAGCTTGACGTGTACGAAACCCATCCAGGGACTTGATTTTTGAAAAGACTTCGGTTATAATAAGATTGCATTGAAAAGGTCGGGGTATAGCTCAGCTTGGTAGAGCGCTTGCTTGGGGTGCAAGAGGCCAGCGGTTCAAATCCGCTTACTCCGACCATTACATAGCTGGAAAAGAGGGTTAGTCAACCCTCTTTTTATTTTTCCTTCAGGATGATCACCCTGTCTGGCGGGTATAATGCAAAATGACAAGATTGAATAAAAGAAAGGAAGCGGGGGAACCGGGAGAAAGGATGAAGAGGTTTTTTCTTTTTAGTTTAAGCCTAATTTTATTTTTCCTTGCCTTCAGCCGGACCAATCAGGCTGCCCCGGGGCCTGGCGACCGGAAGGTGGTCATCTTTGTCCTCGATGCCGTCACCGGCGCCGATCTCCACCAGGCCCGCACGCCTGTTCTGGATAGACTGGCGGCAGAAGGAGCCATCGGCCTCATGAATACTACCACCGCCGGCGGTTCAGCAAAGGCCGCCGCCCATTTAACCATCGGCGCCGGCGCGCGGGCCAGTGGCAGTGACGCCCTGGAGCCGGCCCTGGAAAAAGAAGAGCTGTGGTCAGGGGAAGTGGCGGGGCTGGTCTACCAGCGGCGGACAGGGAAGAAACCGGAGGGCGGCATCCTGCACCTGGGCATCGGCGAAATTCTTGCCAGCAACAGGGAACTGGCGGCAACGGTTGTCCCGGGGGCCCTGGGGCAGCTCCTTTCGGAAGCCGGCCTTACCAGAAGCCTGCTGGGCAACTGCGATCTCCCCGGCCAGCCAAGGCGTCCGGCCGCCGGGATTATTATGGATGCCATGGGAGTTGTGGACAGGGGCGTTATTGGGCGGAAACTTCTCCGGGAAAACCCGGCCGCCCCCTATGGCCGGGAAACCGATATCGGCTCCCTCCTTGAAGCTTTTCAAGAAGTGGCGGCAAAGTCCGATGTAATCGTAATCGACTGGGGAGATACCGCCCGGGTTGACAGCTACCAGCGCTTTCTGCTGCCGGAGCTCGGGGCTGCCGCCCGGGCCCGGGCTCTCGAAAGGGCCGATACCTTCCTGGGAGAGCTCCTCGCCCGCCTGGACCTGGAAAGGACCCTTTTCCTCCTTCTTATCCCCTCCCCATCGGCCCAGGGTTACCGGGAAGGGAACAGGCTGACCCCGGTTATCCTGGCCGGCCGGGGAGTGACCCCGGGCCTCCTGACTTCACCCACAACCCGCCGGGCCGGTTTAGTAGCCAATATCGATATAGCCCCAACTATCCTCAATTTTTTTCAACTCCCGGTTCCCCATTACATGACGGGAAGACCTGTTTCCGTCCTTCCTGCCGCCAACCCCCGGGATTACCTGCAGGCCATGGGCCAGGTTTTCCTCGCCAACTATAGATACCAGCCCCTTTTCATCAAGGCATATATTGTCTTTATCCTCCTGGTCCTCACGGGCAGTCTTTTCGCCATTTATAAAGCCAGCGGCCGGCAGTACCTGTGGGCAACTTTACTGGTGGCTGTGGCAGCCCTGCCCCTGGTTTTTCTGCTCCTGCCCCTCTTTGCCCCGGAAAAGCTGGAAAGCATGTTGGGGCTGACAGTTGCCGGCACAGCAGTCCTTGTTAAACTGGTAAACCGTCCCCCAATTTCCCCCCGACCCTTCGTCCTCCTGGGCTTGGCAACGGCCGGCCTTCTTTCCCTGGATCTTCTCCTGGGGCAGTCCCTGGTCTTGACATCAATTCTGGGCTACTGTCCCATCAGCGGTGCCCGTTACTATGGGATCGGCAACGAATATATGGGCTTGCTGCTGGGAGCGGGGATAATGGGCCTGACGGGACTGGCCCAACTGTTCCGCACCAGGGGCAAGCTGTCCAATACTCTTTTCCTTACCCTCCCCGGTTTTCTCCTCCTTTTTTTCCTTGTGGCCTCGCCCCGGTTGGGGGCAAATCTGGGTGGGGCCATTGCCGCCCTGGTCGGTTTTGGAGCAACGGCTGTCCCCTGGCAGGAGAGAAAGATACCCTTGGGAAAATATCTCCTTTTGGCCTGCACCGGCGGCTCTTTCCTGCTGGCCCTGGGAGCGGCCGATTACCTGTTCGCGCGGGAGACAGCCTCCCACTGGGGACAAACGGCCGGTGCTGTCCTTGCCGGGGGGCTGAAGGAGCTGTTGCCAATTGTGCAGCGCAAGGTCAGTATGAATATAAAACTGCTCCGCTATTGCTGGTGGAGCTCGGTGTTGCTGGCAACCCTGTTTATCTTTATCCTCATATCCCTTCGCCCGCCCCGCCCGCTAACGGAAATAAAAAGGAAATTCCCCATCCTCTGGACAGGTTTTGTGGGCGGGGGTGTCGCCGCCCTGGCCGCTTTTCTGGCCAACGATTCGGGGGTAGTGGCAGCGGCGACGGCTTTGCTCTTCCCCCTTACAGCCCTCCTGTTTCTCCTGCTCCAGCCGAAACAAGAGTAAAGGGAAGGCTTAGCTAGATGGCGTTTTCCGCAGGTATCCGTTGCTAATTCAAGTAAACTAGATATTATGACAAATTGAGATTTGCCTTGACAACCACAAGCTATTTGTTAAAATTTTAGATGGTAATTCCGAATAAGTAAAAGGGGGGAAACCAAGTTGAAAGCATTGGGGCGTCACATTTTGGCGGAGTTTTATGGCTGTACCGGGGCACTGGATGATATGAAAGAGGTAGAAAGAATTATGGTAGAAGCAGCTCTGGAAGCTGGTGCTGAGGTACGGGAAGTAGCCTTCCACAAATTCAGCCCACAAGGGGTGAGCGGAGTGGTAGTCATTTCCGAATCCCACCTGGCAATTCATACCTGGCCCGAAACGGGCTATGCCGCCGTCGATGTTTTCACCTGCGGGGAAAGGGTAAATCCCTGGGATGCCTATAACTACCTTTGCGATAAATTGCAGGCAAAAAGCGTAAGTGCAACGGAAATCAGGCGAGGTATATTCGCCCACGAGCCACCGAATACCTAGCACCCCTGGAGGAGAGAATAACACCGGTATGCCCTGACTTCTCTGGTTACGACCAAGGGATGTCAGGGTATTTTATTGTCCCGGCAGGAGATAGGGGAAACAGGAAGAAATTAGTATAGAAACCCAGGGGTTGGCTATTATAATCATAATGATTGTGCTCTTTATCCCGACATCCCAGGGGCTTGTTTATGCACGGAGCGAGGAGGGAAAAGTATGGAGCGAACTAAGGACTTGTTGCGCAAACTCACCGGTGCAACGGGAATACCCGGGTATGAAGGTGAGATAAGGCAGATCCTCAGGGAAGAAATGGCCCCCTACACTCAGATCCAGGTGGATCGCCTGGGCTGCCTAATTGCCAAAAAAACCGGGGCTGCCGTTGAGCCCAGGGTGATGCTGGCAGCCCATATGGACGAAATCGGCTTTATGGTTAAAGCCATTACCCCGGAAGGTTTCTTGCGCTTTACCCCCCTGGGTGGCTGGTCCGATCAGGTCCTTCTAGCCCAGCGGGTTGTCGTCAAAGGGAGTAAAGGCGATGTTCCCGGGATAATTGGCGCCAAACCGCCGCACCTGCTGGATGAAGAGGAACGAAAAAAACTAGTAAAAATTAAGGATATGTTCATCGATGTCGGAGCCAGGGACAGGGAAGAAGCCGCCTCCTTCGGGATTAGACCCGGCGACCCCATTGTCCCGGCCGGGAGTTTCACTGTCATGAAAAATGAAAACCTCCTGCTGGCCAAGGCGTGGGACGACCGGGCCGGCTGCGCCCTTCTCATCGAAGTGTGTGAGGAGTTGACGCAAAGGCAACATCCCAATACCGTCTATGCCGTTGGAACGGTCCAGGAAGAAGTCGGAACCCGGGGTGCAGCAACCAGTGTTGCCGGCATCGACCCGGATGTTGCCATCATCCTCGATGTCAGCATTGCCGGTGACGTCCCCGGCCTGAAGGAGGAAGTGCAGGAAAAATTGGGGGGCGGCCCCACTGTCTGTCTCTATGACGCTTCCATGATTCCCAACCTAAACTTGCGGAACCTCTGCCTGGAAACCGCCGAGAAACTGGGCATTCCCTACCAATACTCGGTTATGGAGCGGGGCGGTACCGACGGGGGCAGGATCCACCTGCACAAAACTGGCGTCCCCAGCCTGGTGATCGGGATCCCGGTCCGCTATATCCACAGCCATGCCGGCATCCTCCACCTGGAAGACTATCTGGGGGCCCGCCGCCTCGTCACCGAGCTGATCCAGAGATTGGATGCGGCTACAGTAGCCGGCCTGGTCGAGTAAGGGGAGGAAGAAAAAGTGATTCATCCCGCCACCTTTATTGCCCCCGGTGCCCGGCTCATCGGCAGGGTTTCCCTCGGCGAGGGCTCCAGCGTGTGGTTCGGCAGTATTCTCCGGGCTGACATTGCCCCCATAACAATCGGGCGTTTTACCAATATTCAGGATGGCTGTGTTCTCCATGTTTCCACCAATTACCCCCTGGTCGTTGGGGATTACGTCAGTGTGGGCCACAGGGCGGTTCTCCACGGCTGCCGGATCGCCCGGGGCGTCTTGATCGGAATAGGCGCCGTAGTCCTCGATGGGGCGGAGATAGGGGAGGGGAGCATCATCGGCGCCGGAGCCGTCATCCCGCCGGGAACCAAGATCCCTCCCCGCTCCCTGGTCCTGGGGGTGCCGGGGAAAATAATCCGCCAGGTGACACCGGCCGAGGAGGAGGCAAACCGGGAAAGGGCTGAGCGCTACCTTAAGCTGTGGCAGGAGAAATATCGTTCCGGAGAACTGGCCCCGCTGCGGGCAGAGGAGGAAGGAGAGCCTTGCTGTTAATTCCGGGACTCCTGGCCTTCATTGTTGGCAAATTAAGGAAGGGGAGCCTCAGGAACCTGGCCCATTTGCCCCTGCAGAAGGTATATTTATTATATATTGCCCTCCTTTTACAGCTGGTGGCCCGTACCCCCTTTCTGGAGGGTTGGACCCCTCGCCTGGTGGTCTTATCCTACCTGCTCCTTCTCCTTGCCCTGGGGCTCAATATCCGCCTGCCGGGTCTGCCTTATCTGTTCCTCGGCACCCTGCTCAACGCCCTGGTAATTTCCTTCAACGGCGGCCAAATGCCCGTTGCCCTGGAGCTTCTGGACCTGCCCCTGAAACCGGAGGGGATAGACCTCGTTGGGGGCAAGCATACCCGTCTGGCGACGGACACCAGGCTCTTCTTCCTTGCCGACATTATTCCCGTCAAGATACCCGCCCTTTCCTATTACAGTCTGTACAGTGTCGGCGACCTTTTCCAGATGGTCGGCGTCTTTATTTTAATTGTGCAGGGCATGGGTCTGGCAGGGGACGAGAGAACCCTTGCCAAAACCCACCGGAACTGACACCTTGACCCCCCTGCCTGGTATTTTGAACGAACCTGCAGGCTAAAGCAAGCTCCCCTTGGGCCCTTCCCGGGGAGCTATATTTTCTTTTCCGCCGGCAGGATTTATCTGGAAAACAGCGAAGACTTTTTGATTAAGTATTTACTGGGAAGGGGATAGGACCAATGACAGGAACCTTGATTAATACTGGCACCGTTGTCGCCGGCAGTATTGTCGGCATACTCCTGAAAAACGTTATTCCAGCCCGCCTCAGCAACAGGGTGATGCAAGGCATGGGTCTTTTGACCATCATCATTGGTTTTTCCATGGTCCAGGAAGGCCAGGAAACAATTATTCTCCTTTTGAGTCTCGTCCTTGGCGCCGCTATTGGAGAACTCCTCGATTTAGATGCCAAGTTGGCCTGGATTGGTCACACCCTGGAAAACCGGTTTAAGGGTACCGAGGATCGTTTTACCAAGGGCTTTGTTACCACCAGTTTAATCTTCTGCGTCGGGCCCATGGCCATTTTAGGGGCAATCGAAGATGGCCTCACGGGGGACTACACCATCCTTTTGACCAAGGCCATCATGGACGGCATCACTTCCATTGCCTTTGCCTCCACCCTGGGGATCGGCGTCCTTTTTTCCGCCCTGCCCGTACTGATTTATCAGGGCGGTATCACCCTCCTGGCCAGCGCCGTCCGCAGCCTGCTGATCCCCGAATTGGTTGCCGAATTAACTGCCGTCGGCGGCGCCCTGATAATAGGGCTGGGCTTTAACATTCTGGAAATAGGTAAAATCAAAGTGGCCAACCTCCTGCCGGCCCTCCTGGTTCCCCTGGTGCTAGGGAAATATTTCCTGGCCTAGGCGGCACCGTGAAGGGCATCATATCCCCCTGTTTACATATAAATTAAATGATATAATAATAATTGTCAGGATCCTCTACCGCAATAGGGAGGAGGAGAAGTCCGTGCCAGCCCGCGTCGAAAGGGACAGTGAAGATCTTTGTTGCCTTGTCCAAGGGGCACGGGAAGAGTGGCAGCATGCCCACAGCTATTTTGACTGGGTTACGGAACCGGGACTCATCGATTATGCCATCTATTGGTCCCTGGCCGCCCAAAGCCGCTACCTTTACCTCTTGCAGCTGGCAAAAAAGAGTGGCATCACCCTGTCTTGGGACGAAGTCTTCCGCTTTTCCCTGGCCGGGGAAGGAAAACGCAGCAACAACCCTGGTTGAGTTCGGTGAGGTTTGCAGGGAACTGAGAAGGGGGATTTGTTATGAAGAAACTTAAAGTTGGCATCATCTTCGGTGGCCGGTCGGGGGAACACGAAGTTTCTCTCATGTCAGCTACTTCGGTCCTCAATTATCTTGATAAGGACAAGTACGAACCCATTCCCATCGGTATCACCAAGGAAGGGCGCTGGCTTACTGCCGGCAACCCCCTGGAGGCTCTTAAAAGGGGCAACATACAGGGGGCAGGGTCTCTGCCTGTAGATTTGTTGGAAAAACTCGATGTGGTCTTTCCTGTCCTCCACGGTCCCTATGGTGAAGATGGCACAATCCAGGGACTCTTTGAAATGTTAAATCTTCCCTATGTCGGCGCCGGGGTCATAGGCTCCGCCATCGGTATGGACAAAAAGATCATGAAAAAACTCTTCCGGGAAACGGGACTGCCGGTCGTGGAATTTGTCACCTTCCTGCGCCGGGAATGGGAAGAGGACAGGGCCGCTGTTATCAGCGGCATCGAGGAAGAGATTGGCTATCCGGCCTTTGTCAAACCCGTTACCCTTGGTTCCAGCGTCGGGGTCAGCAAGGTCACGGGCCGGGTGGAGCTGGAAGAGGCTATAGAGCTGGCCTGCAAGTTTGACTGGGAAATAATGGTCGAAAAATATATTAACTGCCGCGAAATTGAGTGCAGTGTCCTGGGGAACGATAAACCCCAGGCCTCCCTGCCCGGTGAAATAGTCCCTCACCTGGAATTCTACAACTATGAGGCCAAGTATACCGATGGTAAATCGGATTTCTACCTCCCGGCTCCCCTGTCGCCGGAGAAAACTGAGGAAATTCGGGATTATGCCATAAAGGCTTTCCTGGCGGTGAAGGCCTGTGGCATGGCCAGGGTTGATTTTTTCCTCGCCAAGGACACTGAGCAAGTCTACGTCAATGAGTTGAATACAATACCCGGCTTTACCCATCTGAGTATGTATCCGAAAATGTGGGAAGTATCGGGGCTCAAATACCCGGACTTAATCGACAGGTTAATTGACCTGGCCCTGGAGCGTTTTGCCGATAAGCAGCGCAACCAGGTAAACTGGCGCTGACAGGCCATTGCCACCGCGTGGTTGCCAGGAAGGGCAGGAAAGAGGCACCTGCTCTTTTTTCCTGCCGGTTTACCGCCGGCAATAAGTCCGGGTCCCAGGCAAGAGCCACCGTCCCTTAACTCCGGGAAAGGGGGTAATAGGCTGTGCTGCGTATATTATCCAATGGGCAACAAACACTAGAGGAAAACAGGGGAAAAAACTCTGGCCGGGGGGATGGCAACTTGGCGTGGGTGGACTTGCTCCGCCGCCTTGCCGGGGAACAGGGGGTCTCGGGAAGGGAGGCAAAGGTTGCCCGGCTCCTTTCCGAAACCCTGGGTCCCCTGGCCGATGCGGTGGAAAGGGATCAATTGGGCAACGTCATCGCCCTAAAAAAGGGGGAAGGGCCCGACCCCCATCCCAGGGTAATGCTGGCTGCCCACATGGATGAAATCGGTCTGATGGTCACCCAGGTGCTGGAGGGGGGTTTTTTGCGCTTCACCCCGGTGGGAGGGATTGACCTGCGGATACTTCCAGGACAGGAGGTTATTGTCCATGGTTTGCGGCCCCTGCGGGGTGTTATCGGGGCAAAACCGCCCCACCTGCAGGAACCGGGGGAAAGGAAAGAAGCTGTTGCTGAAGAGGAACTGTACATAGACACGGGCTACAGCGGAGAGGAAGAGCTGGCGGAAATTGTGCCCCTGGGCACCATGGTAACCATAGAAAGGGATTTAGAGACCCTGGCCAATGACCTGGTCGCCGGCAAGGCCCTGGACAACAGGGCCGGGGTGACTGTCCTGGCTGCCTGCTTCCAGGAATTGACCCGGCTGAAACACAGGGCCGATGTCTATGGGGTGGCCACGGTCCAGGAGGAAGTCGGGGTGAGGGGAGCGATGGTCAGCTCCTATGGTCTTGCCCCCCACCTGGCCATTGTTATCGATGTGTGCCACGGCGATATGCCCGGCGTGGCCGAGGATGAAGGCTTTCCCCTGGGCAAGGGTCCGGCCATCGGCCTTGGCCCCCACGTTCACCCCCGGCTCTTCGCGGCCTTAACGGAAACGGCCCAGAGGATAGGGGTTAACTATCAGGTGGAACCTTCGCCGACTCCAGGCGGTACCGATGCCTGGGCCATTCTGATTGCCCGGAAAGGTGTACCCACCGCCCTGGTTTCCCTGCCCCTGCGGTACATGCATACTGCGGTGGAAACCCTTTCCCTCAAGGATCTTAAGGAAACCGCGCGGCTCCTTGCCGCCTTTATCCAGGGACTGGAGCCTGCTTTTGTGGAGGGATTGGCGAGCTATTAAAAGAGCTTTCCGAAGCCTTTGGCCCGCCGGGGCAGGAGGATGAAGTCCGCAATCTCATCCATCAGGGAAAAGATTGCTCCCCACGTCGATAGAACCTGGACCGATACCATGGGAAATCTCTATGCAGAAAAAAAGAGCCGGGCTGCCAATGGACCCCGGGTAATGCTGGCCGCCCATATGGATGAGGTTGCCCTCATGATAACCAGGATCGACCCCAAAGGTTTATTATACTTTAAAACCCTGGGGGGAATAGACCGGCGGGTCCTCCCCGCCAAGCCGGTGATCATTGGCCGCCGGCGGGTGCCGGGGGTCATCGGCACCAAGGCAGTCCATCTTTTGGAACCGGAGGAAAGCGGGAGGGCTGTGCCCCTGCGGGAGTTATATATCGATATCGGGGCCAAAAACAAAGAGGAAGCAGAGAAGCTGGTGACGGTAGGGGAGGGGGCCGTTTTTCAATCCCGCTTCTGCACCCTCGGCGGCAACCGGGTCAGGGGCAAGGCCCTGGACAACAGGGCCGGCTGCTCTGCCCTGGTGGAACTCCTCCAATATGAATACCCGGTGTCCCTGACGGCCGTCTTTACCGTCCAGGAGGAAGTGGGTTTGCGGGGAGCCCGAATCGCAGCCTACAATCTGAAACCAGATTTGGCCCTGGTTCTGGAAACAACCACGGCCGGCGACGTACCCGGGGCAAAACCCCATCAGGTATCAACCCGCCTCGGCCAGGGGCCGGCCCTCACCATAATGGATCGGACCCTCATTGCCCACCGCCAACTCCTTACCGCCCTGGAGGAAACGGCCCGAAGGCTGGACAAACCCTACCAGTGGAAGCAATCTGCTACCGGCGGCACCGACGGTGGAGCCATCCACTTAACGGGGGCCGGAATTCCCACAGCCGTTGTCGCCGTGCCC
>DUTA01000018.1 GCA_012842325.1 Bacillota bacterium
CAGGATTGCCACCCGCCCGGAGAGCAGGCCGGGTGCCACCTTATCGGGCCGTTCTGTCCGGGTTACCAGGGAGAAAATACTGCTGGGGTGGTCTTCGATCAGCTCTTCAATATAGCCGCTCTCCAGGATCCCGTCTATGTCAATTCTCTGGAGGCGCTGGCGGACTTCTTCTATAACCTGGCAAGGGGCAATCCCCTGCAGGTAGGCAATGACAACATCGGTCCGGCTGACCCGGCCGATGGTAAAATGCTCCAGCCGCAGGCGGGAAGACTTAAGCCGGCGCCGCAGCATGGCTATATTGGTCTGAAGGGTCTCAGTAAAGCCCTCCCGGGGGCCCCGCACGGCTGCTTCGGAGATGGGTTCCTCGGGGGCCCGCCCTTCCCAGAAACGGGTTTCTGCCACCAGGGCCCGGGTTTCCCCGGCCAGGAGGAGGGCTGTGTTCCCCTCCAGCACCCCCGCCACCACCCCGCCCAGGGTAGAGACCTCCTTAACATCGCCAATGGCCAAAGCCTTTTCCTTCAACCGGTCCAGGGCCTTCCCCGGGGTCAAACCCGGCAGGGGGACCATCCGGGCATCCACCATGAGGGGGCGCAGGATAAATTCCTCCAGCCTTTTTTTGTCCACCATGGGATCCAGGTAAAGGACTGCCGCCCTGATCCCTTGCCCGGGCCCGGTACGGAACTTGCGGTACACCAGGTCCAGGCTTTCGCCCAGAATAGCTCGCAACCGCTCCAGGTTGGTATCCAGATTTGCCGCCAGGGACTGATCCTCCCCATCCTCCCGGGGAAGCAGCCGGGCCGGATCCCCGGCCGGGGACTTCCCTACCAGGGTTTTCCATACCTTCTTTATCCGGCCCAACATGAACTTGCCTCCCTTACCAGCCTGTACCGGGGGGTTATCATTCATTTAGTGTCTCTTCCCGGACCCTTCTTTATTCATGGTCAGGGAGACTGCGCCCTCTTCCCAGAAGAAAAAAAGGGAACTACCCCCGAAGTTAGGGGAGTAGTCCCTGGTTGAGGCAGGATAATAGAGTCTAAGTCCCCGCCGGTGAAACCCACTTCGCCAGCAGCTGCAGCACTTCCTCCCGGCCTTCGCCGGTTTTGGCCGAATGGCTCACCAGGGGTACATCGGGCGGCAGGCCCAAAGTTCTGGCTATCTGCCGCTCCTGCTCCCGGCGCCGCCCCCGGGACACCTTGTCCGCCTTGGTCCCCACCACCAGGACTGGAATGCCATAGTGCTGGAGCCAGGCGAACATCTGGCAGTCCGCGGCAGTGGGGAGGTGGCGCAGGTCAACGAGCTGCACCACCCCGCACAGCTCCTCGCGGTTTTGGAGATAGCCTTCCAGCAGGCTGGCCCATTGCTCCTTGACCGCTTTGGGCACCCGGGCAAAACCATAGCCGGGCAGATCAACGAAAAAACAGCGATTATCAATGCGATAAAAAGTGATCAGGCGGGTTTTGCCCGGCGTCTGGCTGACCTTGGCCAGGTTCTTCCGCCGGGTCAGGCTGTTGAGGAGGCTGGATTTGCCCACATTGGAACGGCCCACAAAGGCTATTTCCGGCAGCCCTTCCCGGGGGAATTGCCGCGGTGAAGCGGCACTGACCACAAACTCAGCCCTGGTTATCTTCATCGGTCAACCCCACCAGTGCTTCCTTGAGCACCTGATCCATATGCTCCACAAAGATGAACTTCAGATCCCGCTTTACATTGGCGGGGATTTCTTCCAAATCCCGCCTGTTCTCCACCGGCAGCAGGATCTTCTTGACCCCCGCCCGGTGGGCAGCCAGGATCTTCTCCTTGATCCCGCCCACAGGCAAAACCTTGCCCCGCAGGGTAATTTCCCCGGTCATGGCCACATCGGCCCGGACCGGCTTTTTGGTCAGGGCAGAAGCCAGAGCGGTGGCCATGGTTATGCCGGCGGAGGGGCCGTCCTTGGGGATGGCACCTTCCGGAATGTGGATGTGAATATCCATCTGCTCCGGAAAGTCATCGGATATCTGGAGGTATGCGGCCCGGCTGCGGATGTAGCTGAAACCCGCCTGGGCCGATTCCCGCATCACATCCCCCAGCTGCCCGGTAAGGGTTAGCTTTCCCTTGCCGGGGACGACACTGACCTCAATGGCCAGCACATCCCCTCCCACTTCGGTCCAGGCTAAGCCCGTTGCAACTCCCACTTCGTCCTCCTGGCCGGCTATCCCGTAGCGGTAACGGGGTATGCCCAGATAGCGTTTCAAATTGCGGTGGGTAACCCGGACCCTCCGGGCTCCATCCTGGACGATTTCCCGGGCGGCTTTACGGCATATTGCCGCCAGGGACCGCTCCAAGTTCCGCACCCCCGCTTCCCTGGTATACTCCCGGATAATGATTTTGACGGCATTTTCACTTAGGGACAGTTGCTCCTTTTTCAGACCATGTTCCTGCCTTTGCTTGGGCAGCAAATAGCGCATGCCGATGTTGATCTTTTCCTCCTCGGTATAGCCGGGCAGGTGGATAACCTCCATCCGGTCCAGGAGGGCACTGGGAATCGTGTGGGTCGTATTGGCCGTCGTAATGAAGAAGACATGGGAGAGGTCAAAGGGAAGCTCAATATAATGGTCACTGAAGGCGTGATTCTGCTCCGGATCCAGGACCTCCAGGAGGGCTGCCGAGGGGTCACCCCTGAAATCCATGCTCATCTTGTCGATTTCATCGAGCAAAAATACGGGGTTCCTGGACCCGGCCTGCCGCATCCCCTGAATGATCCGGCCGGGCAGGGCTCCCACATAGGTGCGGCGATGGCCCCGGATCTCAGCCTCATCCCTGACTCCCCCAAGGGAGATCCGGACAAATTTGCGCTCCAAAGCCCGGGCAATGGATTTGGCCAGGGAGGTTTTCCCCACCCCCGGCGGGCCAACGAAGCACAAAATGGGCCCCTTCAGCTTTTCCGCCAGCTGGCGCACGGCCAGATACTCGAGAATCCTTTCCTTGACCTTTTTCAGCCCGTAGTGATCCTCATCGAGGATTTTCTGGGCCTGGTTGAGATCCAGCCGGTCCTCAGTCTGCTTTTTCCAGGGTAACTCCAGCAGCCAGTCCAGGTAAGTGCGGACGACGGCGGCCTCGGCTGCCATGGACGGCATTTTCTCCAGCCGCTCTACTTCTTTCAGGGCCTTTTCTGCCACATGCTCCGGCAGGTCGGCCTCCTCGATCCGCTCCCGGTATTCGAGGCCATCGCTGCCTTCTTCCCGCTCGCCCAACTCCTTTTGGATGGCCCGCAGCTGTTCCCGCAGGTAGTATTCCTTCTGGGTCTTCTCCATTTGCTTTCTGACCCGGGCGTTAATTTTCCGTTCCAACTCCAGGATCTCGATCTCCTTGGCCAAAATGGCGTTGAGGGTTTCCAACCGTTCCCCGATTTCCACGGCTTCCAGGATCCGCTGCTTGTCCGCCAGTTTGATAGTAAGATGGGAAGCTATTAGATCCGAGAGGCGGCCTGCATCTTCGATGGTGATGATGGAGACAACGGTTTCCGCCGGTATCTTTTTGCTCAGTTTTACATACTGCTCAAACTGAAAGATAAGACTCCTGGTCAGAGCCTCTACCTCGGGCGTCTTTTCCTCCGTTTCCAAATATTCAAGGGCCTCCACCAGGTAGTAGGGCTCCTGGGCGGTATATCTATCAACCCGGGCCCGGGAAATACCTTCAACCAGAACCCGTACAGTCCCCCCGGGAAGTTTTAATAGCTGCTTGATCTCGGCTATGGTTCCAACGGAATAGATCTCTTCCGGTGTTGGATCATCGGTTTGGGCATCTTTCTGGCTGGCCAGCAGGATTTGTTTATCGGCAACCATGGCCTGATCCAGGGCGGCGATGGATTTCTCCCGCCCCACATCCAGATGAATTACCATATAGGGGAACACCAGTACCCCCCGCAATGGCAATAAGGGTAGAGAACGTCTTCTGGTCTCTACAGCACCCACGGCTTCACCTCCACTGATATGTTCCCAATAATAATGATAATAACCTATTCTACCCCAAAAATTCAATTCCTTTTTGCTGCCCGCCGGTCAGGTTCTTCCCCAACCTCCGGCAGGTAGTGGCTGTTGGCTGAAAAAAGCCATCACAGGGTGGAAGCGCTGAGGGCTTCTACCCCGCCGGCAACCAGGCACTCTCCCCGGTTCCGCTTCACCAAAGCGTGGTGGAAAACCTCATCCAGACTCTCCACCGGGATTACCGCCAGTTCCTTGAATTGGGCAAAGGACTCCTGCCAGTTTTCCTTGGGTATCAGCACCTTCTTAACCCCCGCCTGCCGAGCCGCCTCCGTCTTGGCCACCACTCCCCCTACAGGCTTAATAAAGCCGCGGATCGAGACTTCACCGGTCATGGCAACCTTGTTATCGACGGGGATATTGGTCAGGGCCGAATAAATGGCGGTGGCAACGGCAATCCCGGCCGAGGGCCCATCGACGGGCAGGCCTCCGGGAAAATTCAGGTGAATATCATAATCCCTGGGGTTAAAATCCAGGTAACGGCGCAGTACCGTCAGGACATTCTCCACCGAACCCCGGGCCATGCTTTTGCGCCGCACCGTATGTCCGGGATTGCCCATCTCCTCCTCCTCGATCATCCCCGTCACTGTAATCTGGCCCTCACCCCGGCGTACGGGCAGCACCGCCGCCTCGATCTCAAGGAGGGTGCCCATATTGGGCCCGTAGACGGCCAGCCCGTTCACGTACCCAACCTGGGGCAGCTCCGGTATTTTTTTCTCCGGGCGGGGGGTGTAGTGACCGCTGTTCACCACCCACTCGACATCGGCAACGGTAATTTCCTCCCGGCCCTCCAGCTGGGCCAGGCTGCCGGCAATTTGGATAATGTTTACAGCCTCCCTGCCGTTGGTGGCATATTTTTCTACCACTTCCACGGCAGCGGCAGCCATATGAAAATTCATTTTGCGGGCAGCGTTTCGGGCAATGATGCCGATTTCCTCCGGGCGCAGGCAGCGGAAAAACACTTCCACACACCGGGAGCGGATAGCAGCGGGAATCTCATGGGGCATGCGGGTGGTTGCCCCCACCAGGCGGAAGTCAGCCGGCAGGCCATGCTGGAAAATATCGTGGATATGGCTGGGCACATTGGGATCCTCTGAATTATAGTAGGCGCTTTCCAAAAAAACCTTCCGGTCTTCCAGAACCTTGAGGAGTTTATTCATCTGAATGGGGTGCAGTTCACCGATCTCATCGATAAAAAGAATCCCGCCGTGGGCTTTGGTAACAGCCCCCGGTTTGGGCTGGGGAATACCGGCCATGCCCAGAGGACCTGCCCCCTGGTAGATGGGATCATGAACGGAGCCCAGCAGGGGGTCGGCAATCCCCCTTTCATCAAAGCGGGCTGTGGTGGCGTCGATCTCGACAAATTTGGCCGTCTCCTTGAAGGGCGAATTGGGATTGGCCTTGGCCTCTTCCAGGACCAGGCGGGCGGCGGCAGTCTTTCCCACCCCCGGGGAACCGTAAATAATAACGTGCTGGGGATTGGGGCCACAGAGAGCGGCCCGCAAAGCCTTCAAACCTTCCTCCTGGCCGATAATCTCCTCAAAGGAGGAAGGCCGGGTTTTTTCCGACAAGGGAACGGTAAGGGATATCTCCCGCAACTTTCTCAGTTTTTCAATTTCCTTCCTGGCTTCCCTGTCTACTGCCGTCCTGTTGCCCTGCTGAGTCCGCATGAGATTCCAAAAATAGAGGCCAATGACGATGGCAAAAAAAATCTGGACAATTCCCAGCAAACCGCCCCATCCTGCACCCAACAATGGTCTCGCCCTCCTTCCAAATACGTTTTTATTATCTCCGGAGGGCAAGCCCTTTATCCGACGGCCCTGGAGTGGAAAAGGAACCGGCAGCCGCCGGTTCCCAACCCTCGAGGTCGCTTATTAAGCTGATGCTTCCCGTTTTTTACCCTTTCGGTCACTGCTGGTCGTAAGAATGACCGGCTGTTGCTTCTTCAGGATAACATCCTTCGTAATCGTCACCTTGGTGATGTCTTTCCGGGAAGGAATATCATACATCACGTCCAGCATTATCTCCTCAATGATGGCCCTGAGGCCCCGGGCACCGGTTTTTCTCCGCAGGGCTTCTTTGGCAATAGCCTCCAGGGCTTCAGGCTGGAACTCCAGCTGCACCCCGTCCATATCAAAGAATTTCTGGTACTGTTTGACGAGGGCGTTCTTGGGCTCGGTCAGAATGCGAATCAGGGCTGCTTCGTCCAAAGCATCCAGAGTAACTATAACCGGTACCCTCCCGACAAATTCAGGGATGAGACCGTATTTGAGCAGGTCTTCCGGGAGAATCTGGGCCAGGATCTCGCCGATCTTTTGCTCACTTTTCCCCCGAATATCGGCTCCGAAGCCCAGGGTCTTCCGCCCGATCCGGTTCTGGATAATTTTGTCAATTCCATCGAAGGCACCGCCGCAAATAAAGAGGATGTTGGTAGTATCGATTTGGATAAACTCCTGGTGAGGATGCTTCCGCCCGCCCTGGGGCGGCACACTGGCTACGGTCCCCTCCAGAATTTTTAAGAGGGCCTGCTGTACCCCTTCCCCCGAGACATCCCTGGTTATGGAGGGATTCTCTGATTTGCGGGCAATCTTATCGATCTCGTCTATATAGACGATGCCCTTTTCCGCCTTCTCGATGTCATAGTCCGCTGCCTGGATCAACTTGAGGAGAATGTTCTCCACATCTTCCCCTACATAACCTGCTTCGGTGAGGGAGGTGGCATCGGCGATAGCAAAGGGGACATTAAGGATTTTGGCCAAGGTCTGGGCAAGAAGGGTTTTGCCGCAGCCGGTAGGTCCGAGCATGACGATATTGCTCTTTTGTAATTCTACATCATCCATCCTCAAATTGGCGTTAATCCGCTTGTAGTGGTTGTAGACGGCTACCGAGAGGGTCTTTTTCGCCTTCTCTTGACCGATCACATACTGGTCCAGGATTGCCTTGATCTCCTGAGGTTTCGGAATATCTTTAAGCTCGAATTCAAGCTCATCTTGCAGTTCTTCTTCGATAATTTCGTTGCAGAGTTCGATGCACTCATCGCAGATGTAGACACCGGGACCGGCAACCAGTTTGCGGACCTGGTCCTGTACCTTGCCGCAAAAGGAACATTTCAGCTGTCCCTTCTCGTCGTTGAATTTAAACATCCTTTCACCCCTTTACTACTTTGCACCACGGGTATACATCACCTCATCCACTATCCCGTACTCTTTCGCGTCGGCTGCCGACATGAAGAAATCACGGTCTGTATCCTTCTGAATCCGCTCCAGGGGCTGTTTCGTATGCTTGGCCAGGATTTCGTTCAGGATTTCCCTTGTTTTCAATATTTCCTTGGCGTGGATGGCAATATCGGCCGCCTGGCCCTGTACTCCGCCCAGAGGCTGATGGATCATGATCCGGGCATGGGGGAGGGCAAAGCGCTTGCCCGGTGACCCGGCTGCCAGCAAAACCGCCCCCATACTGGCCGCCAGGCCCATACAGACGGTATTGATTTCCGGGCGGATATACTGCATGGTATCGTATATTGCCAGGCCTGCATTGACCAGCCCACCGGGAGAATTAATATACAGCCAGATGTCCTTGTCGGGGTCCTCGGCCTCCAGGAAAAGCATTTGCGCAATCACGGTATTGGCTACACTGTCATCTATGGGTGAACCGAGGAATATTATCCTGTCTTTGAGCAGGCGGGAATAGATATCGTAAGCCCTTTCGCCACGATTGGTCTGCTCCACAACCATCGGTACCAGATAACTCATAAGCGCACCTCCTCGCATAGGATACATTACTACAGCATGCCCAAAAGCAGGGCTTTTGATAACACCCTTTACGAAGCCTGGGCTTCTGCAGCCAGCAGGTCTACGGTCTTCCTTCTTATCAGGTTGTCGACAATCAGATCGACATGGCCACTTTCCCGCAGCTGTTCCTTCAGTTCCTTGAGTTTCTCTTCTTCCGCAGCAAAACCGGCTACCATTTTGTCCAGTTCTGCCTCAACCTCTTCCTCCCTGGTTTCAATCCCCTCCGCCTTGGCGATGGCTTCCAGAACCAAATCGGTCTTTACGCTTTCCCGGGCAACGTCCCTGAACTCATCCCTGAGCTCATCCAGGGTCTTCTCACTGATTTTCAGATAGACATCCAGGGGAATTCCCTGTTGCTGCAGGCGATGTTCCAGCTCGTGGATCATGGATTCTACCCGTCTCTTCACCATGGTCTCCGGTACATCCACTTCGGCATTGGCTACCGCCTGTTTCACCAATTCTTCCCGGAATTCACTCTCCGCTTTGTTCTCCGCTGCCTCCAGCAGCTGTTTGCGAATATCCTCCTTTAATTCTTCCAGGGTCGAAAACTTGCTGACATCTTTGGCAAATTCGTCGTCAAGGGGTGCCAATTCCTTGCGCTTTATTTCCTTCACCTGGACGGTGAACTCAGCCTCCACCCCAGCCAATTCCTTGTTGTGATAATCCTCCGGGAAGGTAACCTGAATTTGCCGTTCCTCGCCCGGTTTTACACCCAGCAGCTGCTCTTCAAAACCGGGGATAAAGCTGCCGGAACCGAGAATCAGGGAGTGGTTCTCGCCCCTGCCTCCCGGAAGCGGTTCACCCTTCACATAGCCGGTATAATCTATAATGACAAGGTCGCCCTCGCCGGCTTCCCCGTCCTCAACGACCCGCCAGGTTGCCGTTCTCTCCCGCAGATTCTCCAGGAAAGCAGCGACATCTTCTTCGGAGACCTCTACCTTTTTCTTTTCCACAGGAAGGCTCTTATACAGTCCCAGTTTTACCTCCGGCTTTACCTCAACGGTGGCAGAAAAGCGAAAGGGGCTTCCCTCTTCAATGTGGATGTCCTCGATCTGGGGTTGATCAATGGGTTCCAGTGCCGACTCCTCTACAGCCCTGGCATAAGCCTCGGGCAGGAGGATTTCGATGGCCTCCTCATATAAAATCCCTTTTCCCAGACGCATCTCCAGGATTTTCCTGGGAACGCGCCCCTTCCGGAAACCGGGGATGTTAACCTTCTTGACCACGCGGCGGTAAGCCTGGGCAAGGGCTTTGTCGACCTGGTCAGCACCTACCTCGACTTCGAGGCTGACCTTGTTTTTCTCTAGTTTCTCAACTTTTACTTCCATTAACCCAACAGCCCTCCTTGGCTACTCATTATAATATATACCCTCCGTCACCGTAAATTGTACCATATTCTTGCTGGATACTAAACTCAAATGGTATATTTTTTGATTCTACAGCAAAGCGGTAACTCCTGCACAAGTATGAACCCCGGCGTTTGCCTGCCGCCGAGGTTCCTTCATCTTACCACTTCCAATCCTTGTTGTCCAGATCGATGGCAAAAGTCAATAGCTGTTCCCTGGCCTCCCCGGCCCGGGCTATCACTACGCCATTGGGTCCTACAATCAGGCTGTTGCCGAGGTTAATCAATCCGTTCATAGAGCCGACAGCATTGGCTTTGCAGACGTACATCTTATTTTCCGTCGCCCGGGCAATGGGCAGGGCAAGGTTCTTGTCCAGTTTCCAGCGGGCTTCCATGGGGTTGTAGTAGTGGGCACAGGAAATAAACATCACATCGGCCCCCTGCTCCTTGATCTCCCTGGCCAGGAGGGGGAAATTCTGGTCGCGGCAGACAATGGTCCCCATGGTAAGCCCCTTATATTCAAAGACCAACTTCTTCCGCCCGGGCTCAAAGTAAGCCTCTTCATAATCCACCAGATTCTGCTTGTGATACAGGTACCTGCGCCCGTCGGCCAGCAAAACGACAACGCTGTTGAACAGCCTGCCGTTCTCGAAGTAGGGAGTACCGATTATTGCCGAAACCCCCTGCTCCTGGACGAACTGGTGCAGTTCCGCCACCTTTTCGTCGATCTTTTCCTGGTTGTGGGCCCGGAAGAGCTCCGGATAGTAGCCGGTCAGGGCCGTCTCGGGAAAGTTCATAATGTCCACCCCCAGGACAGCCGCCTGCTCGATAAATTCCTTAATGCGCCTGGCGTTGGCCTCAATATCGGGCACCAGTTCCATCTGGGCAGCAGCTATTTTCACTCCCTCAACCTCCTCCTCTAGAAATGTATTCTTACTTCCCGGGGTACTCCCCGGTAGGGGTACGCCTTGCCGGCAAGTTTATCCCAGCCGCCAATGGGCCAAGGAAGGGATATCTGTCTTTTCACCTATCTCCAGATAAATCAGAAAATCACGTGCATAATTGCGCCCCGGCATCGGATCGGTGCCGAGGCTCTGAAATGGAGCGGAAGACGGGATTTGAACCCGCGACCCTCGCCTTGGCAAGGCGATGCTCTACCACTGAGCTACTTCCGCACATATTGTATTGGTGCCTGTCACTCTTTCACCAATAGGCCGTTCATCTGGTGGTGCGGGAGAAGGGACTTGAACCCCCACGCCTTGCGGCACAGGATCCTAAGTCCTGCGCGTCTGCCAGTTCCGCCACTCCCGCAAATTTGGTTGTGGTGGGCCATCAGGGACTCGAACCCCGAACACCCTGATTAAGAGTCAGGTGCTCTACCAATTGAGCTAATGGCCCACAATCCAGTGGCTGGGGCGGTAGGATTCGAACCTACGATCCAGGATCCAGAGTCCTGTGCCTTACCGCTTGGCCACGCCCCAACAAACTCTGGTCAGGTTGGAAACCCGCGGGCCGGATTTGCCCGGCCCGCCCGGGTTTCCCCTTGGGGTGAATGACGGGACTCGAACCCGCGACCCCCAGAGCCACAATCTGGTGCTCTACCAGCTGAGCTACATTCACCCTGTCAATTTAGATTAAACCTTTGGGGTTTAATCTTGCTGGCGTCCTGGGAGGGAGTCGAACCCCCAACCCACGGCTTAGAAGGCCGTTGCTCTATCCTGTTGAGCTACCAGGACCGGTTAATGGTGGAGCGGGAAACGGGACTCGAACCCGCGACACCCAGCTTGGAAGGCTGGTGCTCTACCACTGAGCTACTCCCGCATAATGGCACTGGTCGGGGCGATAGGATTCGAACCTACGACCCCATGGTCCCAAACCATGTGCGCTACCAAGCTGCGCCACGCCCCGCCAAGTGGACATACAACAGTATACCGCAGGCAAGTCAATTAGTCAATATCCCTTGCCTCCTGGCAGGGGACTCCGCCGGCTCTAATCAGGCCGGCCCTTTGGGTTTTCCCCTTCCCGGCTTACACTTCCGGGAGCGAATAATATTATAGCACAGAGGCTGGCAAAAGTAAACTCCTAAGAACCGGTTCCCCTACTCACGATAATACTTGTTGTCAGTCCAGGGCCAACTTCGATGATGCCGCCCGTCACCAGACCTTCCCGGTCGGGAATCCCGGCCGTCCCCGGGTTGAGGAATCTGATGCCCCCCCTGGTAAACTCTTCCGCCCGGTGGGTGTGGCCTAAGACCACCAGATCCGCCCCAATTTCCTGGGCCCGATAAAACAGGGGAAGGTAACCCAGCTTTACCCGGTAACGATGGCCGTGGCATAAAAAAAGCCGCCAACCTGCCACCTCGATGCATTCCTCCGCCGGTTCCCTGGCCCCAAGGTCACAGTTGCCAACAACAGCCCGCACAGGCAGGTTCAACATCCCGGCCAGGGCTGCAGCATCCCGGTAATAATCCCCGGCATGAAGAAGCAGATCCAGTTCGCCCATTTCCCTGATGAGCTTTCCTGCCCGGGCAAGGTTCCCGTGGGTATCGCTCACCACACCGATTCGCACTTCTCCCACCCCAACGCAGCAAATAGTTCCGCCAGCCGCTCCCGGAGCTTTGCCAGTGCCCTGCCCCGGTGACTGATTCTATTCTTGGTTTCCAGGTCCAATTCCGCCAGGGTGCAATTATATTCAGGGACAATAAAGAGGGGATCATAGCCGAAGCCCCCTTGACCCCGGGGTTCAAGGCCGATATAACCCTCCAGGACCCCTTCGGCGGTCACCAGGGAACCCCCGGGTGTGGCAATGGCCAGGACACAGCGAAACCGGGCCCGCCGGTCCCGGTAGGG
>DUTA01000019.1 GCA_012842325.1 Bacillota bacterium
CCAGCACCCGCTTTATCCGGCGGGGGGGCAGGATCCCCGCCCCCATCCAGAGCCTCCGCAACTGACGAGCCGGGGGACGGGGGGACTGTCCCCCTTTCCGGGCCGGCCCTCTTTTCTGTGCCTGGGGGACTGCCCCCCTTTTTTATGGCAGCCAGATTCTTTGCCCGGGGTAAATCAGGTCGGGGCTCTTGACCCCTGGATTGAGCCGCAGCAGCTCTTCCACGGTGGTCCCGTTGCTTCTGGCGATGGACCAGAGGCTATCTCCCGGCCGGACGTAATAAACCCTGCCCCCGGGCGCCCCTTTCCCCGTGTCCGGGCCCGGCCCGTGCCAGGCTTCGGCCTGGCCGGGTATGCGGACGATGGTGCCCACCTCAACCCGGTCGTAGACCTCTTCGATGTGATGGTTGTGCATCCGGACACAGCCGTTGGAGACGGCCTGCCCGATGAATTGGGGGGCATTGGTGCCGTGGATGCTGTAGTAGGGTTTGCTGAGGGCAAGGAGCCTGGTGCCGTATACCTCCCCGGGGTTTACTATCTTCTCGACAATGGTAAAGGTTCCCCGGGGGGTGGGGGTTGAGGGCTTGCCGACGGCAACGGGATAGGAGCGATAGGGGCGGGAACCCTGGAGAAGATAGAGGATCCGGCCCGGCACATCGATGACAATGGAATACTCCCTGGCCATTTTCCCGGCCACCTCCTTACTTTTTGCTACAACTACTATTAGTCTATGAAGGAGGCCGGCTTCCGGGAAACCGGAGGAGAAAAAAAGGGGCCCGGTTTACCAGCGCTGGGGATGGTAGCCCAGGGGAACCCCCGTTATCCTGGCCGTTTCCGGGTCCAGGGCGAAGAGGTCCTCCCTGTTGACCTGGGCGAGGGAAGTTTTTCCCAGAGCCCGGATGGCTTCCTCCATCTCTTCCCGGCAGGACTTGAGGAAGCGGGCCAGGCTTTCGGCTCCCCTGCGGGGATCAAATTTTTCCCGGAAGACCCCATCGTACCAGGCCAACTGGGTGGGGGGTTCCCAGGGGAGGGCGTAGATGGCCTGGGTATGGGCGACGCTGAAAAGGGCGGCGGTGCCGATGCAGACGGCATCGGCCCCCAGGGCAATGGCCTTGAGAAAATCCCCCGGGGTGTAAAGGCCCCCGGAGATGAGGAGGCTCACCCTCCTTTTTGCCCTTTTCTGCTCCAGGAAGCGCACCGCCCGGCAGAGGGCGAAGATGGTGGGCAGGCAGAAATCGTCGGCCAGGATGGGCGCCCCCCCCTTGGTTGCCGCCTGGGCCCCGTCGATGGCTATGAAGTCAACCCGGCCCTGGAGGGCGAAATCCAGGTCCTTTTCCAGGTACTTGCCCGGGGCCAGCTTGATGCCGATGGGGACGCCGCCGGTCACTTCCCGGAGGTATTCCACCAGCGCCCGCAGGTCGGCGGCGGTTTCGATACCCGCCTGGCGGGATTCGGTGACGGCGTCCTGCCCCGGTTTTAAGCCCAGCTGCCGGCGCAGTTTACCGTCAATATCTCTGGCCTTCATTATGTGGCCTACCCCGGCCAGGGCCCCCTGCCCGAACTGGATCTCGATGGCATCCCCCTGCCGGAGGATCTCTTCTTCTTTATTCCAGGGGCTCCGGTTGTACTGGAGGATCAATTTTTTCGCCGCCGCCCGTTCCGCCGGGAGGAAGGGGCCTTCCCCGGTGTTGACGGCGGTACCGGCAAGGGATGCCCCCCTGGCCAGGGCGATCTTGTAGGCTTCGGTCAGGGCTTCCCCATAGGCCATCCCGGAGATGATGATGGGAAGCTCGATCTCCAGGGGGCGGGCGGCCTCTCTGCCGATGATGACCCGGGTGTCAATTCTGGTCCCGAGGGGGGTGGGCAGGGTGTGGAGCTGGGCGGCATTGAACATCAGGCCGGAAAAGCCGGGAAAGCGCTTGGGACTGCCCAGGGGGCGCTGGATGACCTTGCTCGCATGGGCCCGCAGGGCGTTTTCCTGCTGGTTGTACAGCCCTATCCGGGAGATGGCTGAGACCAGTTCCCACAGATTTTCGGTGTAGGCATCGCTCATGAGGCGGTAAAGGAAATGGTCAAAGGTAATGTCGGCGGCCCGCCGGAGAGCCCATTTCAGCCCCCGGGGCAGGAGGATGGCCAGACCGGCCGCCCCCAGCCAACTTAAGATCTTGCCTTTCATAATCACACCCCCGGGATCAAGCCAAATGTATTCCGGTTACCCCTTTAGTTTGGGGAAATCTGACTTTATTTATAGCCGGCTGGGAATGGAAATGAAAGTCAGGGAAATTAAAGGCGGAAAGGGGCAAAAAAGGGCAAAAGGAGGACCCTGGGTTATATTTTTCCAGCTATTGGCCCTTGAGTGTACTTGGCAAAGGGGATATGATATAAGCTGCTGTAAGCCCTGGCAAAGTCTTTAGCAAAGTCCAGAGGGAGGTAAAGGGCGGTGCAGGTTATTGTCATTGGTGCCGGTGATGTGGGGTACGAGATTGCGTCCCGCCTCTCCCGGGACAATCACGACGTGGTGGTAATTGAAAGGGACCCGGACCGGGCGGAACGGGTCAATAACAATCTGGATGTTTTGGTTGTCCAGGGCAACGGGGCCAGTGCCCGGGTGCTGGAGGAGGCCGGTATTAAAAAAGCGGAGCTCCTCATTGCCGTGACTGGCCTGGATGAATACAATATCGTGGCCTGCATGCTGGCCAAGCGGTACGGCGTTGAAATTACCGTTGCCAGGATTAGAAATCAGGAGTACGGGGCCAAAACCTCAGTCCTTTCCAACGAAGACCTGGGTATCGACCTGGTCATACAGCCGGAACGGGTGGCCGCCATGGAGATCGTCAGGCTTTTGAAAAACCCGGCGGCTACCGATGTGGATTTTTTTGCCCAGCGAAAGGTGCAGATGCTGGGCTTTCGGGTTGATGCCGAGGCCCCTATTGTGGGCAAAAAGCTCTCCCAGCTTTCCCTGAACGTCCTCATCGGGGCCATTGCCAGGAATGGCGATGTGATCATCCCCGGTGGCGACGACATCATTCTGGCCAATGATACAGTCTTTGTCATCGGGAAAACAGGCTCCATGTCGGAGATGGGTTTTTTAACGGGCAAGAGCAGTGAGCGGATCCGCCGGGTCATGATCGTGGGCGGGGGTAACATAGGGTATCATGTGGCCGATATGCTGCAGCGGTATAAAGACCTGGGGATTACGGTGAAGCTCATCGAAAAGCGGGAGGAACGGTGCCGGGAACTGGCGGAGCAATTGCAGGACGTCCTGATCCTCAAGGGCAGCGGCACCGACCTGGAGCTCCTCAAGGAAGAAGGCATCGAGGAGATCGATGCCTTCGTGGCTGTGACGGGAAATGATGAGGTGAATATCGTTTCCGGCCTCGTGGCCAAACATCTGGGCGTCCGGAAGGTGATTGTGGAAGTTAACCAGCCCACTTACGCTCCGGTAGTGGATACCCTGGGCCTCGACCAGGCGGTGCACCCGCGGCTGGTCACGGCCGGCACCATCCTTTCCCTGCTCCGGAGGAAATCGGTCTTTTCGGTCTCTATTTTGAAAGATGATAAGGTGGAGGTCATGGAATTGGCCATCCAGCCTGGTTTCCGGGCTGCCAATAAAAAACTGCGCTCTCTCAAGCTTCCCCGGGGGGTCCTGATCGGCAGCATCTGCCGGGGGAAAGAGGTTATCATTCCCCGGGGGGACGATGTCCTCCAACCCGGAGACAGGGTGGTAATCTTTGCCCGGCCGGAAGTGGCCGAAACTGTTGCCCAGTACTTTAAACCAAAAGCTTAGGAGGATAACCATGAGGGTTGGGGTAGTATCAAATATCATGGGCAGCCTGCTTATTTTTTTGGGGTTGACGATGCTGCTGCCCCTGGTTTTTTCCCTCTTCTATGGAGAAAATATTGCACCCCTGCTGTTGTCCAGCGGGATTACCATGGGCTGTGGTTTGATTTTGCGCTATTATACCGCCCCGGTTACGGAATTGAATCAGCGGGAGGGATATGCCGTCGCTACCCTGGGCTGGGTGGCGGCAACTGTCTTTGGCTCCCTGCCCTTCATTTTCTCAGGGGCGGCCCCCACCATCATCGATGCTATATTTGAGTCGATGTCGGGGTTTTCGACGACGGGGGCCACGATCCTGGCCGATATTGAGGCCCAGTCCAAAGGAATTTTATTTTGGCGCAGTTTTACCCACTGGCTCGGTGGGATGGGTATCCTTGTTCTTTCTGTAGCCATCTTACCCCGGCTAGGTGCAGGGGGACTGCAGCTCTTTCGGGCTGAGGTTCCCGGACCGGTCGCCGACCGTTTTCTGCCCCGGGTTGCCGCCACGTCCCGGGCTTTATGGCTGGTTTATGTGGGGATGACCCTCCTGCAAACGGTCCTGCTTTTCCTCGGGGGGATGTCCCTTTTTGATGCTTTGACCCATGCCTTTGCTACCATGGGCACCGGCGGCTATTCGACCCGCAGCGAAAGCATAGCGGCTTTTAATAGTGTTTATCTTGAAGGGGTAATTATTATCTTTATGTTCCTCGCCGGAACCAATTTTTCCCTTCATTATCAGGTTTTAAGCGGTAAACCGGGATGCCTCTGGAAAGATGCGGAATTTCGCTTTTATACCCTGGTTTCCCTGGGGACAACCCTCCTGATTTCCTTCAACCTCTGGCAGGCTTATTACGACAGTTTTCTTACGGCTCTGCGGCACAGTGCCTTTCAGGTGGTTTCTATAACCACTACTACCGGGTTTTCAACGGCTGATTTTGACAAATGGCCGTCCTTTTCCCGGGGCCTGCTGCTGCTCCTGGAGTTTTTTGGGGGATGTGCCGGTTCTACCGGTGGTGCTGTGAAACAGATCCGGATCCTGGTCCTCTTGAAATACGGGTACCGGGAACTTAAGCGTCTTATCCATCCCCGGGCCGTTGTTCCTTTGCGATTGGGGGATAAAACCATCCCGGAACAGGTTATCGCGGGGATAGTCGGGTTTATCTTCCTGTATGTGACCATCTTTATCATTGGGGTCCTGGTCTTAACTGGGTTTAACATTGAACTGGTCACTGCCATATCGGCCGTGGCGGCAACCCTGGGGAATATTGGCCCCGGTTTAAATGCCGTGGGACCGATGGAGAATTTCCTGGCTTTGCCCCAGGGGGTAAAGTTATTCCTCAGCTTTCTGATGCTGCTGGGCAGATTGGAAATTTTCACCGTGCTGGTGCTGCTGGTCCCCGACTATATCCGGGGGGTGCAGCTCTTTTCCGACCGGCAGGTTTCCCGCCCTCAGTGATAGAGCATCAGGAGGGCGCCGCCGGCCAGCAGGAACATCCCCACCAGTTTTTGCCAGGTAAAACAGATGGGTTCAAGGCCGAATAGTCCCAGGTGATCGATGAGGAGGGCCGTGGAAACCTGGGCCACAATGATGGCGGTGGTGGCGACGGCTACCCCCAGCCGGGGGATGCTGGTGGCTACCAGGTAAATGATGGCCACGCTTAAGACCCCGCCCAGCAGGGTGTACCAGGGTGCTTGGGTGAGTTTGGCCAGCTCTCCCTGGTTCAAGGGGGTAAATAGGATAACGGCCCCTACCGTGGCTGTGCCGATGATATGGACAACCAGGGTTGCTTCCCAGAGGCCGGTTATTTTGCCCAGGGCCGAGTTGAGGGACCCCTGGAGGGCCATGGCGGCTCCTGAAATTAATGCGACGAGGAGATAAACCGGATTGAGGATTGCTGACACCCCTTTTGCCCTCATGGGGGGAAGTGCCGGCCACTTCCCCCTGATCTATGTGAAGTCCCAGGAACTTCATCTTTCTCCAATAGCCTTCCCTGGATTAATGAAGTTAAACTATTGAAATTCAGGTAAGGGGAGAAGAAAATTACAGGAAAAGGATTTTTCTATTTTTTGGCGAAAATAATCAAAAATGGTATATTCTTGGTAAAAAGAAAGGGGGATCAAGGGGTGCGGAAGAGAGGACGGGCAATTGGATATCTGCTTCTTCTTTTGCTTTTAGTTAGTTTCCCCGGCTGTACGCTCCTGGAAGGGGAGGAAAACATCCTCCACTACAATCTTGGTCCCGAACCCGAAACCCTGGATCCGGCCTTGGCTGTAGGGGAACCGGAGCTGACGGCCATTCTGGCTGCCTTTGAAGGCCTGACCCGTCTTGCCCCCGGCGGGGAGATTGTTCCGGGAGTTGCCAGGGATTGGCAGGTGTCCCCCGATGGCTGCACATATACCTTTTATCTCCGGGAAGAGGCCCGCTACTGCAACGGCAGCCCGGTGCAGGCGGAAGATTTTGTCTACGCCTGGCGGCGGGTCCTGGCCCCTGAGACGGCTTCCCGCTATGCCTACCAGCTCTATTACATAAAGAACGCCGCCCTCTATAACAGCGGTCAGCTGACAGACCCGGAGCAGGTCGGTGTCCGCGCCCTGGATGCCCATACCCTGCAGGTTGAGCTGGAGCACCCGACGGGTTATTTTTTATCCCTGGTGGCTTTTCCCACCTATTTTCCCGTCTGCCGCGAGGTGGTGGAGGCGGATCCCGAAGGCTGGTGGCTGAACCCCGGGACCTATGTGGGGAACGGCCCCTTTAAGCTGGAGGAATGGAAAGGGCGGCAGCGGCTGCGGTTTTCCCGCAATGAAAACTACTGGGATGCGGCCAATGTTGCGCTGGCGGGCCTGGAATTTACCCTGGTGGAGGAACCGGCCACCGAATTGGCCCTTTTTGAAAGTGGCGAGATGGACCTGGCCAGCCACCTGCCGGCCGGGGAACTGGCCCGGCTGGCGGAAGAGGGCAGGCTGGAGAAGGTCCAGGACCTGGCTGTTTCCTTCTATTTTATAAACACTACCAGGACGGCTCCCCTGGCCAATCCCCTGGTCCGGCGGGCCCTGGCCCAGGCCATCGACCGCCGGGAACTGGTCACCTATGTCACCGGGGGCGGGGAGGAGCCGGCCCTGGCCCTGGTCCCGCCCGGCATTACCATCGGGGGGAAGGATTTCCGGCGGGAGGGTGGAGATTATCTCGTCGATGGCGATGCCGCGGGAGCCCGGCGCCTCCTGGCCGAGGCCGGGTACCCGGGCGGGGAGGGTATTCCCACCCTGGAGCTCCTCCTTCCCGACAGCAGCGAGTACCGGCGGCTGGGGGAAGCCATCCAGGAGATGTGGCGCCGGGAACTGGGGCTGGACGTTACCCTGGTAACCCGGGAATGGCAGTCCTTTTTCAGCACCATGATGGAGGGTGATTTTGATCTGGCCGCCGTGGCCTGGAATGCCGACTACCTTGATCCCAGCAGCTTCCTCGATGTCTTTTTGTCCGGAGGAGGCAACAACTTTACCGGCTGGGCCAACAGCCGCTATGATGAATTGCTGGCCCAGGCCCGGGCTACCCTCGAGCCTGCCGCCCGCAGGGAATTGTATCACCGGGCAGAGGAACTTTTGCTGGCGGAGATGCCCCTTATTCCCCTTTACTTTCCCGTGCGGCACTACCTGCAGGTTGAGGATCTGAAGGGTGTTTACTTTACCCCCCTGGGGTTGGTTGATTTCAAGGGGGCTGTCTTGAGCGGCCAGTGAACGGCCGGTGAGGGATAATCCGCCCGGCGGGCGGATGTGGGGGAGGTCTTGCCGGTGTTTATGTATTTGGCCCGCAGGCTGGGGGTTTCCCTGCTGGTGCTGTGGCTTATTGCCACCATTACCTTCCTCCTGATGCACAGTCTCCCGGGCGGGCCCTTTACCGGGGAGAAAAGGTTGCCGGAGGCCATCCTGAAAAACCTGGAAGACCGCTACCGGCTGGGGGCCCCCCTCTGGCAGCGGTACCGGGCCTTTTTGGGGAACCTCGTCCGTTTTGATCTGGGACCGTCCTACCGGTATCTGGGCAAGGATGTAAATCAGATCCTGGCCGAGGCTTTTCCCGTTTCGGCCACCCTGGGAGTGCTGGCCCTGGCCCTGGCCTTTGGCCTCGGGATCCCCCTGGGGATTCAGGGGGCCGTACGACAGGGGTCTTTTTTCGACCAGCTTATCGTAATTTTTACCGCCCTGGGAATGAGCCTGCCCACCTTTGTCCTGGCCCCGCTACTGCTGTACCTCTTTGCCCTCAAACTGGGCTGGCTGCCCCCTGCTCTGTGGGGCGGCCCGGCCCATTTGCTTTTGCCCGTTGTCTCCCTGGCGGTCCTTCCCACCACCCTGGTTGCCCGGCTGGTCCGCGGCAGTGTGGCGGAAGTGCTGCCGGCGGAGTACCTGACATTGGCCCGGGCCAAGGGGCTGGCGGAGGGGGTTGTTTTGAACCGGCATGCTCTGCCCAATGCCCTGATCCCGGTCCTGGCCTATCTGGGGCCCCTGGCGGCAGGGGTTCTGACGGGCAGTTTTGTCATCGAGCGGGTCTTTGCCCTCCCCGGCCTGGGGGAACACTTTGTCGCCAGCATTTATAACCGGGATTACGGCTTGATCATGGGGGTGACCCTTTTTTACAGCACCCTGCTGGTGGGGCTGAACCTGCTGGTGGATCTCCTTTGCGCCTGCCTCCATCCCCGCTTTGCCTTGTTGCACCGGAGGGGGGGAGGCTATTGAAGCGGCAAGCTGGCTCCGGCTGCGGGCGGTCAAGGAGAAGGGGAAATCTGCACCTGCTCCTGGGCTCTCTCCTGGTGGTGGGGGTGGTTATCCTGGCCCTGGTGGGCCCCCTGCTCAGTCCCTACTCCCCCCGGGAGCAGGTCCTGGCCCGGAGCAACAGGCCTCCCGACGGAGAACACTGGTTTGGTACCGATTCCCTGGGGCGGGACCTCTTTACCCGCACCCTGTATGGGGCCCGGATCTCCCTGGGCATTGTGCTGGCCGTAGTCCTGCTGAACCTCTGCATCGGCCTGCCCTACGGGGCCCTGGCCGGCTGGTACGGCGGCCTGGTGGACCTGCTGCTGATGGGGGTGCTGGATGTCTTATACGGGGTTCCCTCCCTCCTCTATATAATCTTTTTCCTGGTGATCCTGGGGCCTGGCCTGACGGGTGTTTTTATCACCCTGGGCCTGGTCTACTGGTTGGACCTGGCCCGGCAGGTGCGGAACCAGGTCCTGGTCTTGAAGGAGGCGGACTTTGTCCTGGCGGCCAGGGCCCTGGGGCTCGGCCCCTGGCAGATTTTCTGGCAGGAGCTTCTCCCCAATATGCTGCCCCCCCTGGCCGTTACCCTGCTCTTCCACATCCCCCAGGCCATCTTTCTCGAGGCCTTCCTCAGCTATCTGGGCCTGGGGGTGCAGGCGCCCTGGGCCAGCTGGGGCGCCCTGGTGGCCGAGGGGGTGGCCAACATGCGCTCCGCCCCCTGGCAGCTTTTCTTCCCCGCCGCCCTCATCTCTTTGACCATCCTTGGCTTTAATCTCCTGGGAGAAGGGCTGCAGCAGTTGACAAGGGACGATTGACAGCTGCCAATTGACAATGTTCAGTGTTCAGTAAGGACATGGGTAAAAAAAGGTTCAAGACATAGGTAACACTATATAAAAAATGTTACCTATGTCTTGAACCTCTACCCCGACAACCGACTGCTGACAACAGAAAGGACTACTGGTCTAAAACGGCTGTAATTATAAGCCGGGGATAATCCAGCAGGGGAAGGTCGTAGGGGTGCTTCAGGGTCCGGCCCGTCCTGTCCTTTATGATCCTGAGGACAGGGCGCTGGGGAGCCTGGGGCGGGACCCGGATCACAATTCCCTCGGTGCCGTCATTCAAGCGCACCCTTGTCCCCAGGGGGTACATGGCAACACAGCGGGTAAATACCTGCACCACTTTGAAATCAAAATGGGTGTTGCTGCCCCCCAGTATATACTCCAGGGCTTCATGGGGAAGGAACCGGCACCGGTAGCTCCGGTCAGAGGTGAGGGCGTCGAAAACATCGCAGACGGCCGTTATGCGGGCATAGGGGTGGATTTCTTCCCCCCGCAGTTGCCGGGGATAGCCGGTGCCGTTGTAGCGTTCGTGGTGCTGGTAGGAGATGTGGGCGGCCGGCAGGGAAACTTCATTGCTCCTGCGCAGGATGTCAAAGCCCAGGGAAGTGTGCTGCTGCATGGTTTCCCATTCGGCAGCGGTAAGGGGGCCGGGTTTGGCGATGATTTCTGTGGGAATGCAGATTTTGCCGATGTCATGGAGGAGGGAACCGATGCCCAGCTCCTTTAGTTTTTCCTTCGTCAGCCCCAGCCGCATGCCCAGGATCAGGGCCAGGACACAAACGTTGACGGAATGGAAAAAGGTATAGTCGTCCACGGCTTTAATCTCGAAGAAGTCGAAGATGAGCTTGTTGGAATTCAGGAGCTCGTTGAGAATATCATCGACGATGTCAGAAAGCCGGGGCAGTTTGTCTGCCAGGACCATGGTGCGATCCAGGCCCGCCTCGATCTCCGCCATTACCTGCCGCACGGTGCTGGCCGCCCGGAGCCTGGTCTCGTCCCGCAGGGGGCCGCGAAAATCCAGGTCGGCCGTGTGTTCATCCCAGATATAGACAGAAGATATTCCAAAGTTTCTCAGCCGGTTGATATAGCGGGGCGTCAGCTTCACCCCGGCGGCGAGGAGGACCGTACCTTCGGCATTGAGAATGCTTTTGCCCAGGATCATTCCTGGCTGCACTTTGTTTAACGAGGTCATGCGCATGGCGTAGGATCTCCAAGTCCAATCCCTGTGTTAGCCCGTAGATTATACAGCCTGGACTTCCTTAACTTCCGGTATTTCCTGTTTCAGGAGCCGCTCGATACCGTGCTTGAGGGTCATGGTGGACATTGGGCAGCCGGCACAGGCGCCCTGCAGTTCTACCTTCACAATGCCATTTTCCTCATCGACTTCGACCAGCTTCACATTGCCGCCATCGGCCTGGAGGGCGGGACGGATCTTATCGAGAACTGCCAGCACTTTTTCCTTCAAAAGGTTCACCCCCTTGCTTTTTTCAATTGCTACCATTATAACACAGGCTCTGGAAAAAAAACCAGAGCGGTGGGAGTTGTTTTGCTATTTTTCCCTTCCCGGTGCTATTTATGCCCGGGGGCTTGTCACTGCCTCTGCCCGGTGCTATAATGTCTATCATCAGAAAATATTTGTCTACTCTGGGGAGACGGGAGGTATAAGGGTTGCACAAAAGCATTAAGGTAGGTTTGTTGGGATTGGGGACGGTAGGCTCCGGGGTCTACCGCATTTTGACGGAAGGGAAAACCACTGTGGGGGAAAAGGCCGGGGTGAAACTGGAGCTGAAAAGGATCCTGGTCCGGGATCCGGGGCGGAAGCGCCGGGTGGATGTCGATGCCGGCCTGCTGACCACCGATCCCGGGACAATCCTGGGGGATCCCGAAATTGATATAGTGGTAGAGGTAATGGGCGGGGAGGAACCGGCCCGGAGCTACATCGCAGAGGCCCTCCGGGCAGGGAAGCAGGTGGTAACGGCCAACAAGGAAGTGATGGCCAAACATGGGGCAGAGCTCCTGCGGCTGGCCCGGGAACGGGGGGCAGATCTCTTTTTTGAGGCCAGTGTGGCCGGCGGCATACCCATCCTGCGGACCCTGCAGGAATCCCTGGCGGGGGAGGAGGTGGAGGCCGTCTATGGCATTGTCAATGGCACCACCAATTACATCCTCACCGCCATGGACAGCAAGGGCCTCGATTTTGCCGCGGTCCTGGCCGAGGCCCAGGCCCTGGGTTATGCCGAGGCGGATCCCACCGCCGATATTGCGGGGCACGATGCCGCCCGGAAGCTGGCCATTTTGGCCTCCCTGGCCTTTAACATCCAAGTTCCCCTGGATCAGGTGTACTGCCGGGGGATCGAAGAGATAACGGCGGCGGATATTGCCGCCGCCCGGGAACTGGGCTGCCGGATAAAACTCCTGGCCATCGCCCGCAGGAATGGCGGGCGGGTGGAAGCCCGGGTGCACCCG
>DUTA01000145.1 GCA_012842325.1 Bacillota bacterium
ATGCCTAGCTTAGGGTACTCTACGAAACCCTGGGTGATAGCTCTACGGAACCTCAGCGGCTTCAGCACAGCTTTATGAACACCAATTGTGGCGAGGTCTCTCGCCTACTAAAGCTTGACGCGTACGAGCCGGGGGGCCTTGCTTGTCTTAAAAGTACGTAACTGTTATAATAATATCAAAATTATACCTCAATAAGTGCCTGGGAGGGTGGTTTTATGTCCTGCTACTATATTATCGGCGCCCGGGTAGAAAACAGGATTGGCAATGCAGTAAAATTGCAAGAGGTCCTTACAAAAAATGGGTGTAAGATCAAAACACGCCTGGGGCTGCATGAAGTAAACGAAAATGCCTGTTCAAATGAAGGGATTATCATCCTGCAGCCCTATGGAACCAAGGAAGATGTTGAGACCCTGGTGAATGAGCTCAACAGCGTGGAAGGCGTAACGGCAAAGTATATTGATTTAAACTGAAAATACCTTTGTCAGCAGAAACCTCCACAGACAGTTAAAAACAACGTCTGTGGAGGTTTTTAATGGCTTCAGAGCAATGGCTCTGCCGGTTCTCGCCAGGTCAGTAAAAAGCTTGACTAAAATCTGATCACCCTCGGCTCTTCCGTAAAGGAATAAAAGACTGCGGTTGCATCCTCGAAGTAGAGAACCTCTGTATTGTCGTCATAGGGTGAATACATCCCCTGCAGTTCTGGATACTTATCAAGCAAATGTTTTTTGGCCTCTACCCTGTCGTCTCTGATCAGCCTGCCCGTGACTCTAAGCCATTGGTCGCCGTCGCAGGCACAGATTTCTACCTTGGGGTTGGCCTGGATCTGCCTGGATACGTCCTTGACCTTGCCCGTCTGGATATAGAGTTTGCCTTCAAAAATGTCCACTGTACCAAAGGGTCTGACCCGCGGTTAATCTCCTTCTACGGTAGCCAAATAATAGGTCCCACATTTCCTTAAAAAATCATATACTTCCTCCATCTTCCCTGCCCCCTCTTTTATGCCCGTAGTTACGCCTCAGCATTTAGATCTTTTTAAAATGAGAGGCGTCGTAGCCACAGATTGGGCAGATATAATCTGGCGGTAAGCTTTCCCCTTCATAGATGTGGCCACAAATCTGGCATTCAAATTTCGCCTGCTTTTTGTTTTCATCGGGCAAATATGTGGGGGCATTCTTGGGGCTCTTGCCCTTGATAACCTGATGATAATAGGCATAGGTCATTGGTTGCCCCGGATTATTGAATATGTCTCCATCGATAACCTCGCCCAGGAAAACGGTATGGGTGGGTGCCTCCATTTTGTCGATTACCCGGCACACTATATAGCCACAGGAATCGGTAATAACCGGCAGGTTCTCCTTCAGCTCATAGGACACTTTTTTAAACTTATCCGTGTCCCTGCCCGACTTGAAGCCAAAGGTTCCAATAAGGGAAGGCGAAGATGTTTCGGCGAGGATGGATATGGCAAATCTATTGGTCTTCTTGATGCAGCTATTAGTATAGTTATCATGATTGATGCTAACGGCTATGGTCGCAGGAGTAGCTGTAACCTGCATGACGCTATTGGCCACACAGCCGGTCGGCCTTTCTCCATCCAGTGTGGTAATAATATATACCCCATAGGAAATATACCTGAAAACCTTGCTGTTCATTCTTTTTCCCCCTTTTCGTTACTTGATCCCATAGCCAACAGACGCCTGGACAAAAGTTCAATTACCCCGGGTTTTCATAAACTATTTCCATTTCCTTCTCCCCCTGTTAACAATAATAATTTGCTGAATTATGCCATTTCCCTTTCAATCTTTTATAAATTTATAAAAACAAGTCCAATTAAGCAAATCAGAACACCCACCAGTTTAGTCCAGGTCAAGACCTCTTTGTAAAGCAGGGCACCGACAAAGACTAAGGCCACGGCCAGAAAGGCACTGTGCACAATTTGGGCTGTGCTGACGGGCCAGCCAGCTCTGTAGGCATAAATCCAACCGATCTCCAGCCCGATCAAAACAAGGCCAAAGACAAAGGGAGCCCAGTTAACTTTGCTGAGCTCGAGAACAATATTTCCCCCCCTTTTCACGACAAAAAATAAAAGCAGGGACATCACGGCCCCGACCAGGTAGGTTATCGTCAAAGAAGCCAGGGGATCCATGTCGTTGGGTACAGATTTGGCGCAGATTTGGTAGGCCACATTTGATAAGACGACCAGGGCGATGGGCCAAACATAATTGAACATTTATCTTCCTCCTTATCAACCCGTAACCTGCTGTGTCGACAGGTGTCATCCGTATTATTATAAAAGAGTTCTCTCTGCGCCACAACCTATTTTTTCCTTTTAGAAAGCCTTACCACCGCTTCCCTGAACATCTTGTTGGAGACTGCTGCTGACAGCGGATGCCGAGCTCTGCAATTACAACGGCCGATCTTATACCAGGGAAAAAATGAGCCGCCCTGCGGCAGCTTCCTGGAAATTATACCCTAATTCTTCAAGCTTCAGCAAGCAAAGTTTTATTCTACTACCCTCTCCCTCATCTTCCCAATAAGCTCCATTACTCTGGCTTCTATCAGATTAAAATCTTCTTCCCCTGGTGCCCCGGCAAATTCCACGGATTCAAGGAAATCCCACTTCATGTTATTTCTCTCAATTATTTCTTGCAGCTCCTTCTCGGCACCCCCTGACCAGCCATAGGAACCGAATCGAAATGCCAGCTTGCCTGTGATTCTCTTGCGGCCAAGCTCATTTAAAGCTGTAGCAACCGGGGGAAAAAGCTTGTACTCATAAGTTGGCGCTCCAATAATTATACCTGCAGATCGAAAAACAGTTGCTACCAGTTCACTATCACTCTCCAATGGCATTTCCAATTTGCTGTATTTGACGCCTTCCCTTTGCAGTATACCTTCCACATAATCGACTGCTTTTTTAGTCATTCCGTACATGGAGCCCCATAAAATGGCGACCTCGTTCTTGCCTGCCCCTTCAGCATACCGGGCAAACCTGGCATAATCATCAATGATTTTTTGCGGATTTTTTCTGTACACTGGCCCATGGCCGGGTGCTATAATACTTATTTCCAGTTCTTTTGCTTTTTCAATGGCCTTGCGCATGCTGGGTGTAAAAGTGGTCATTACATTGGAGTAATACCTTATCCCTTCAAATTCATAAAAGTCCACCTCTTCAGGTGTCAGCTCATCATCAAAACAGTGGTCTCCTATCCGACCAAAAGCTCCAAACATATCACAGGAGAAAAGGGTTTTTGTCTCCCTTTCATAGGTGTACATGGTGTCTGGCCAGTGAACGTTTGGTACTGGATGGAAACTCAACACCTTACCCTTGCCGAGGTCGAGAGTATCTCCTTCCTTGACAACCCTGATCTTATCTTCACCATAAAAGCATGCTACCATCCTGGCCGCTTTATCTGTACATATTATCGTAAAATCATCCTTAATTCTTCGGAAGTTTTCAATCCAGCCGGAGTGGTCCGGTTCCATATGGTTTACAATCAAATAATCGATTTCTTGGGGATCAACGCCCATTTCTTCTAAGTTCTTATACAGTGTTTCCGGCACCCCGTCCCAACCAATAACCCCATCAATTATCGCCGTCTTTTCTCCCTGAACAATATAGGAATTCAGGGAAACCCCGTTGGCAATTTCCCACATTCCCTCAAATAGAATGTCATCCACATTCATAATAAGCATATGGATCCCGTCTGCCAGTTTCAACTTCTTCATGCTCAAGCCCCCCTGTTTCACATTTTCATAAATTTTTTCCCATAACCCCGGGCCTGATCACGCTGACGGTGGGAGTTTGATAGTGAGCATATTTATATCAACTTTTTTCTAGTTTGTTCTGTTATTTTCCAAATGGCCCATTATAAGAATAGCATAAAAAAACAGCAAGGATAAGTCCCGAAATCCTTAGCGTAGTTTCTCTCTTTTGCCTCTTGAATTTAGTCCCAAAAAATCATAATATCAATGTAATAAAACCAACCTGCTTAGGGGGGGTATTATGTCAATAAAATGGACTCCTGATCTGTCGGTTGGTGTCAAACATATTGATGACCAACACAAAACATGGTTTGAAAAGGCCAATGACCTCTTTGAAGCGGGAAAAGCGCGAAAAGCTCACGATTACATCAAAACAATGCTCGCTTTCTTGGATGAGTATACCCAACAACACTTTAGAGATGAAGAAGCTTATATGGAAAAAATCGGCTTCCCTGAGCTTGAAGCCCAGAAGAAAGCCCACGCAAGCTTTGTCCAAGAACTTGCCAAGTTGAAGAGTGAGTATGACAAGTCCGGCGGCAACATCCTGGTCATCATCAATGCAAATAATATGGTTGTAAACTGGCTTACCAATCACATAATAAAAATGGACAAAAGAATAGGGGAGTATGTAAGATCTTTGGAGAGAGATTAACGTCTGATACACTATGCTATCTTGTTAGCTGATATCGCCCTTGGGCCGGTCTTTTCTCCGGCAGGGTGATTTCTTTGTTGCCATAACCACCAGTACTGGCCAAATGAGACCCGTCAGGCACATAGGGGTGGTTGTGCCCTTCCTGAGCTTTGGGATTTAGGTCGCAACACAATTTCGCCCCATAGCCTTGGCCCTATACAGGGCATCATCGGCCATTTTTAAAATGGCTTCAAGTCCGTTGATATCATCACTCTTATCGGGGATTGCCGCAACACCAATACTTACCGTAAAACTAATCTCCTGCCCCCCGTAAATCACCTTTTCCCCTGCTACAGACTCCCGAAACTTTTCCGCCACTATTTTCGCTTCTGCCAAAGAAGCGTTTTTTAATACCACAGCAAATTCCTCTCCGCCTATGCGCCCGGCAATATCGCTTTTGCGAAAACCGGCCTTGATCATCCTTCCCATTTTCCGAATAAGCTCATCTCCAGCCCCGTGGCCATAGGTATCGTTGATGAGCTTGAAATTATCCAAATCCATAATCAACAATGACAGTTCCTCATTGTTACTTTTAGCCAGGGCAATCTCCCTCTGGGCCAAATTCATAAATTCCGCCCGATTATAGAGGCCACTTAATGAATCTGTGGTAGCCAGTAACATCAGCTGCTCCTGAATTCTCCTTTCCTCGGTAACATCACGGATAGATTTTAGCATCCTCGTGTTTCCATCATACAGATCTCCCAACTGTACCGCGTCAATCTCAAAAAACCTTTCTTCCCCATCTACAACCAAAGAGAAATCATGGCTATGTTCACTTTGGAAAATTTCCAATAATTGGGGCTCTCGCGCGAAGATATGCTCCAGGGGAGAATTGCTCAGGGCAATATTTATTGTTTTAAAGAACCTCTCGGCGGCCTTATTGTAGTCCAATATCCTTTTCCCCGGGCCCAAGACCACCATACCTGCATAGTTGTTCTCAAAGATGGTTTCCCTTGCCAGGGTTCTTATTTCCAAAAAATCGTATTTCATAATGCCATAACTGATAATAAGCAGCGAAAGGGGCATGATTATGGCAGAATAATCAATTCTCCACTCCTGGAAGGTGAAAATTACCAGCACTATGCCTATAAAAGGTAGCAAAGAAGCAAATAAAAAAATAAAAAAATGGGGTTTGGTGTAGCCGACCTTGTTCTTCAGGTATCCTATGAAGTAAATGATAACGGTAAAAAGCAAGCACAAGATGGTGTAAGAAATATTAAAGTAGTACCAGATACCTCTTTCCATATACAGGGAATTATATCCAAACAGCGGCCTCAATTCCCATTTGGTATAGAAAAGATGATGCCAGGAATTGGTTAAGCGTATAAAAAAGGTTAGTACAGGCACAAAAAAAAGTAAGAGTGGCAAACGGTTATTCAGGGAATCAATGGTTTTGGTATAAAGAAGGGCCACCATCAGCCAGAGAACAGAAATAAAGGGCAGGCCAAAATATTGAATCTGATTCCAAAAAATCATTTCCTCCAGATTGCTGCTGTTGATAATCATTAGATAACCAAACAAATAAATACTGATACATAAAACCAGGGCAGAGAAAGCCTTGCGATAGTTAGTTCTGCCCTTGGAATACAAATAAGCGGCGAAAAACTGGGCCAATATAACCGCAAGTACCAGATAAAGACTGAGTAACATTTTTACTATGTTCATACCAGTACCTCCGGGTAATACCTCAAACCTAAAGCGACGGGTATATTCTGTCAGCTTGTCCTTGTCTCTTATATCATAGTCAGGGCATTTCGAGCATGTTAATTAGCATATTATAACAATCATTATACCAACATCCAGCCCGACCAACAACCTTATCCCCTCACCAATTCCCAAAGCCCGCCGGACCTGTTCAGGATTAGGTCCCCTTCCATCATGAGGCCGGGAAAGCCACGAAGCTCTTCTGTTCAGGCCATGGCTAAATCAATGATCGCATCCCGCTCTGCTCCCACCGAGACATAACGGATTCGGCACTCCGTCCTTTCTTCTATGAATCTTATATAAGCGGCGGCCGCGGCGGGCAAATCCTCTTTTTTTCGGCAGGAGGATATGTCGCACTGCCAACCGTCCATGAACTCAAACACAGGTTTGGCTTTCAACAGCCTGTCGCCTGTCGGAAACCTATCCGTTATTTCCCCGTCAATCTCGTAGGCAACACAGACTGGTATTTTCTCCAGATATGACAGCACATCCAGCTTTGTGAGGGCAATCTCATTTGCCCCCTGGACCTTTATGCCGTAGCGTGAAGCAGGAATATCGAAGGCTCCCACCCTGCGCGGTCTACCCGTTGCTGCGCCGTACTCGCCGCCCGCCTCCCGCAGCCGGCTGCCTTCCTCACCAAAGAATTCGGCAACGAAGGGGCCTTCACCGACACAGCTGGAATATGCCTTCATTATTCCAATGATGTTATCCAGTTTTGCCCACGGAATACCTGCTCCTGTGGTCGCAAAGGAGGCCAGTGTGGTTGATGAAGTTGTGTAAGGATAAATCCCGTAATCTATATCCCTCAAGGCGCCAAGCTGTGCTTCAAACAGGATGTTTTTATTCTCCATAACCGCTTTTTCTAGATGATCCGAAACGTCACAGATAAAGGGCAGCAGGGGCTCGCCGTTGATTTGCAGCCACTGCAGCATCTCACCGGTAGCAATGGGCCGGTCGTTATAGCCCTTATGAATGAGCAAATTCTTCCACTGGACAATACTGTCCAGCTTTTCCCTCAGGGTTTCCGGATAAAGCAGATCGCCCATTCTTATTCCTTTTTTTATGTACTTGTCGGCATAGACAGGGGCGATGCCCCGCCTCGTGGAGCCGTATTTCTTGCTGCCCAGCCGTTCCTCCTCCAGGATATCCTGGCGCACATGATACGGGAAACAGATTGTGGCCTGATGGCTGATCTTCAAATTAGCCGGGGTGACCTTTATTCCTTTTTCAGCAAGTCCCCTGATTTCCCTGCAGAGATGCTCAAGGTCTATCACCATGCCGGGGCCCATGACATTGACGGTACTGGGATGCAGGATCCCCGAGGGGAGCAGGTTCATTATGAATTTACCTCTTTCGTTCACCACGGTATGGCCGGCATTGTTTCCGCCCTGATACCGCACGACAATATCATACTGGGAACAAAGGAAATCGACCATTCTTCCCTTGCCTTCGTCTCCCCAGTTGATCCCCACTATTGCCGTCAACATGCCTAAACCGCCTCCTCAAACAGTAATCTCCGTTTCCTCGGCAACCAATTCTCCCCCGAAGCGGTCCAATATCTTTTTCGCATAATTCTCGGCCTGTTCCTGGGCCATGCCGGTGAATTTCTCCACCTTGAGGAAATCTTCCAGCTCCTCCCTGGTTATGTTAAAGCGGCCGTCGGTGAGAATCCTCTCAATTAAATCATTCCTGGCCCCCTTTTCTTTAATGTCCCTGGCCGCCGCTACCGCCAGCTCCCTGAGCGCCTCGTGCAGCAGCTGCCGGTCGCCGCCCTTTTTCACACAGTGCATCAGGATGTTTTCCGTTGCCAGGAAGGGCAATTCATTTTCGAGGTTCTTTCTCATCATTTCCGGATAAACCCTTAAGTTGCCGATCACATTCCTGTACAGGGAAAGTATGCCGTCCGTCGCCAGGAAGGCTTCAGGTATGTAGATGCGGCGCGCCGCCGAATCGTCAAGGGTGCGCTCCAACCACTGGGTGGCAGCTGTCATAGCGGCGCCCTGGGTCAGCGAGATCACATACCTGGCCAGGGAGGATATGCGCTCGCAGCGCACGGGATTTCGTTTGTATGCCATTGCTGAGGAGCCCACCTGTTTCTCTGCAAAAGGTTCCTCCACCTCTTTCAGGTGGGACAGGAGGCGGATGTCATTGGCAAATTTCCACGCGCTCTGGGCTATCCCGGACAGAACCGAAAGGACATTATAATCCAACTTGCGGGGGTAGGTTTGGCCGCTGACGTCGAAAATGGCGTCAAAACCCATTTTCTGGGCAATCAACTTTTCAAGGCGGACAACTTTTTCCGCATTACCGTCAAAAAGCCCGAGAAAACTGGCACCGGTGCCGGTAGCGCCCCGGCAGCCGAGCATCTTTATTTGGGCCAGCACAAAGTCAAGGGCCTCCATATCCATGACCAGATCCTGCAGCCACAGGGTCGCCCGCTTGCCGAGGGTGGTGGGCTGCGCCGGCTGAAAATGGGTGTAGGCCA
>DUTA01000001.1 GCA_012842325.1 Bacillota bacterium
GCGATGTCTACGCCATCGCTCTTCATGAGACCTCGCTCCTTTCTGTCTATCTGTTGGTGCGAGGTCTCTATTTTTATCTCCACACGCGTTTTTCCTGCCACCGCCTACCAAAACTTTACGCTAACTTCCCGCCCCGGTGCTGGACCTTCTTCCCTTCCGCAGACGGCTGATGATTTTCCGGGCAAGGTACCGGATCACCGGAAAAAAATGCCTTCTGCCTCCCGGATTGGGACGGACAGCCGGCATCCGCAGCTGCCAGCAGACCAAAAAGGGGAGGAGAAGGCCTGGGAATTTAATGTATTATTGGCTTTTCAACAGCTATTCGATAAACTCCACTTCCACAAAATCGGTGTAATACTCATTCTGCTGGACATCGATGAGGTAAAAGCCGTAGAGATAGACTTCGCCCGGATTGACCTCCAGCCACTCTAATTCAAGTTCATCGTCAACGGTGAACTCCTCTCCCTCGTACCAATCTTCCAGTTCCATGTCCTCATCCTCGCCGAAGTACTCGGCGTAATACAGGAATTTAAGCCTGTCTCCCTCCTTGATTTCAAGGAGGTTCTTGGCGGCCATCCCCGTTTCGCTGCTCAAGGGCCGGGCACCGATGATCTTTCCGTCAGGGTTGGCCGCATCAAAGACGGCGATAATATCCACATCTTCGCCGTTGAGGACGGCTGGTATGGCGTACTTGCCGCCGCTCTCAGTCCGCTCAATCTCATACAGGCAGACGAAGTCACCGTTGATCCCCGGCCAGATGCCGTCAAATTCCGTGACAATGGTTCCATCCGCGGCGATTTCTACTGCACTGGTCTCGCCCAGCATAAAGTAATAATCCTCTTCTCCGGGAACAGGCTCCCACACGGTAAAGTATATCTCCAGCAGGTTTTCCAGCTCTTCCTGGGTCAGCCGGATGGTGTAATCCCCGTCCTCGTTCATTTCCGGTATCTGATCGGACAGGTCCAGGGGGGCAATACTTTCCCCGGTAAGTTCCGAGGCAAAGTTAACAAGGAAGTTGGTGTAGTGGGGATTCATGGCCAGGGCCTTGTATGTTTCCACCGCTTCCTCCGCCTGTTCTTTCCCGCCGAAAACAAAATAGGTGGAGAGGCCGGCGGCACCTTGTACCCCTTCCGAATACCTGTTGTAAACAACGGCATTGGCAACCGCCTGGATTACCGCCTCAGCTTCGTCCGGATAGTAAGGGGCCAGTTGGGCGGCCATGCTGCAGATGTCTACCATATCGCAATTGTTGTCGCGGGGACTGCCGCCGCCGAAGGTTTTGGTATTGTTGCGGGATTTGGCAAACTGTTTGAAGGTTAATTGGGAGAAGTCTTCATTGCAGGCGGCCATCAGGTCTCCCATGGCCTGCAGCACCTCATCGACGCCGGAGAGATCTATAACGGAAAGGGTTGCATCCTGGCCGCTGCCGGCGTAAAAGTCTACGAATTTATCGGCAATGATTTGTCCCAGTTCGGCCCCTCCCAGCTGCGGGTTGGCGCCGAGGTCCGCCAAAAAGGTATAATCCCAGCCAAAGCCCGGCTCCAGGTCCTCGGAAGCAATCAGGTAGTGGGCATAATCCTGGGCTATGGCTGCTGTTTCAACGGTTGCCATCAAGCAGGCATCGAAGCCGATGAACTCCAGTTTGGTCTCGGCAGCCAGGGATTTTTCCAGGGCCAGATTCAATTCCAGGAGGGTCAAACCGTCGTAATCAAAGTTTTCATCTACCCCAAAGCCGGCGATGGAGCCTCCCCCGTGGTTCCAGAGGATGAGCCCGTATTTGTCCGCCGGGAAGCCCGTCATGCCAAAATCGATGAAGCTGGCCAGGGTTCCGGCATCACCCATGCTGCACGGCCCGACATCGGCGATAAACTCCAGGTCTCCACCCGCAACCCGGTACAGGGTGCAGGTGTCACCGGGTATAAGGCCATTCTGCCACTGCAGGGCGCCCCCGGTCAGTACGAGAAAATTTATGTTTTCCTCGTTAAACCCTGCTGTGATGATCTCCAATAGGTCTCCCGTTGCCATGCCTGCTTCCGTCTCCAGGTCCGAACCGTTTAAGTAGAGCATAATGGTGTAGGGCTTAGGTACCTGCTCATCAACAGAGAAAAGAGCCTCATCCACGTCCCAGGGAGTAAAGGAAAGGCCGCTGAAAGAAACCATCTGGCCGTTGCGTTCCAGGCCGCCCTGGGAGGCCGGGGCCTCTTCTTCCTCGGAACAGCCGGGCAGGATTATGGCGCTGAGGCTCACCAAAAGAAAAAGAATTAGCATTTTCCTGAAAAAATTCATGTCTTTGCCTCCTCTTTTCTTCTTCAAACCCCGGTCTCGCTTACCTTTTGCGTCTTCCTGCAGGAAAGGGTAGGTATCGCCTCCTTTGCTGTATTAATCCCTTACAGGTAGTTAAAAAATATCACCTCCTGCCCGGCGCTACCGTTAAACCATCTATGTAGGCCCCACCCGGCCCGGAGGATGCCGGGTGAAGCGGGTATTCACGAAATCAACTTGTTGAGGATTATAATAACTCCCATCCCCAGGACAATGGTAAGCAGGATGTTTCGGGTTTTGTAGGCGGTAAAGGCGGCGATAATACCCGCCAGCAGGTAGCTGTTGTTGAGGGACAGATCGAGATAACCCTGGGGCAGCAGCAGTTGTGGCACGATGAGGGCGGTCAGGATGGCAGTGGGGACATGTTTTAACCACCTTTCCAGCCAGCCCGGACTGCCGGCGCGGGCAAAGATGAGCTGGGCGCCGATCCGGGTGAGGTAGGTGGCAGCGGCCATGCCGAGGATGATCAGCAGTATCTTACCGTTCATGGGTATTGCTCCTTTCCATCATTCCCCCCACCAGGGTGGCAGCCACGGCGGCGACAATAATGTACCAGCTGCCGGGCAGGTACAGGGCACCCAGGACGGCACAGAGGGCCGCCACCAGGGCGACGACCAGGGCCGTCCCGTTGGTCAGGCGGGGGATCAGGAGGGTAAGGAAGGTGGCCGGCAGGGCAAAATCAATCCCCCATTCCAGGGGGTCGGGGATGCTCTGGTAAAATAGCGCTCCCAGGAAGGTGGCCAGGATCCAGATGAGATAGAGGAGGGTGTTGACGCCCCAGTTGTATAGGGCATCATAACCCTTTCTGTCACTGCGGCTGGCCACCAGGGCGTAGCTTTCATCGGTCAGGCCGAAGGCCAGGTAGTAGCCGAGGGGCCGGGGCAGCTTCAGGTGATGGGGGACCATATAAGCCCCCATCAGGAGGTGGCGCAGGTTGACGAGCAAGGTAGTGAGGACGATGAGCCCCCAGCCAGCCGTGCCGGAAGCGAGCATGCCGAGGGCGATAAACTGGGAAGCCCCTGCATAAACCGCCGCCGACATGAAGGTGATCTCAAAGGTGGAAAGGCCGGCGGTCCGGCCCATGATGCCGCAGGTCAGGCCGAAGGGGATGTAGCCCGCACACATGGGCAGGCAGTCCTGGAGCACCTCCCACCAGATGCCGGTCTGCTGCTGTTGCCTGGTTTCCTTCTTTTCCATCGGGGCCTGTCTCCTTTCATTCCTTCTTATTATAATCAAGAAAGGTGAACAGGGCAATGATAACTGCCGGCACCCCGGCTGGAGTGTCAAGAAGGACAAGGGGGTCCTTTGCCTTGACCTGGCGGAAAATGATGGCTAAAATAGAGGAAAAAGTAATGGGGTAAATTATTAAGATAAGGAAGGAAGGGTTTGCATGGCAACCAAAGTACCCACCCGGGAAGAGGCCTACCAGCTTCTCACCAGGTACATTAAGAGTGAGAGTCTCATCAATCACGCCCTGGCTGTGGAAGCGGTGATGGCCCATTTCGCGGAGCAATTCGATCCGGAAAACAAGGAAAAATGGCGGGTAATCGGGCTGGTCCACGACCTGGATTATGAAATGTATCCCGAGGAACACTGCCGGAAGGTCAGGGAGCTTCTCGAGGAAGAGAACTGGCCCGAGGACTATATCCGGGCAATCCAGAGCCACGGCTGGAATATTTGCTCCGATGTGGAGCCCGTGGAAAAGATGGAAAAGGTGCTGTATACCATCGATGAGCTGACGGGACTAATTGTGGCGGCCGTCCTCATGCGTCCCAGCAAGAGCGTCCTGGATCTTAATGTCAAGTCCTTGAAAAAGAAATGGAAGCAAAAGAGCTTTGCCGCCGGCGTCAACCGGGAGGTAATTGAGGCGGGAGCCCGGATGCTGGGCATGGACCTGGATGAAGTCTTTGCCGAAACCATCAAGGCGATGCAGGGGGCGGCGGAAGAACTGGGCCTGAAGGGAAACCTCTAAAACCCCCTTTTGTTAGAAAGACAAAGAAGGATGAACACCTGCGGGCGGAGGCAGGGTTCATCCTTCTTTTTTGTCGGGCAGGGTCGAAGGAAACGGGGAAAAGATCACGAAGTATTTCACTGCGTGGACAGCAGCCGGGCCTGGATAATCCCCGCCGTCTCTGCCGGGGTTTTGTCCGAGGTGTCGACGGCGATTACAGGCAAAAGGGACCGGGCGGCCAATTCCACGGCCAGTTTCTGGCGCTCCAGGAAGGCGCCGACAATGGCGGCCGGGGTACTGCCGTAGCGGTGCAGGTATTTGAGCCAGCAGGGATGCCGGCGGGAGAAAAGCCTCTTTTCCAGGACCTCGGCCTGCACGGTAAGGAGGACAAGGGTGGCGTTGAGCTTTTTCAGCCTTCGGTCCAGGGGCCTGACCATCTCCCAGGTCATGTAGGGGAAGCGAAAGACATGGGTAAGGTGAAAGCGCTCCAGGAGGAAGGAAAAGTCGGCTTCCGCGGGGATCTCCCGGGGCCAGCCCCGTTCCCGGCGGCGCAGCTCCAGGCCTTCGAGAAAGGCCACCAGCTCCTCCAGCAGGGCCAGATGATCCCCGGGCTTGAGGGTGCCCTCCTGTTCTTTCCTTTCCAGAACCCGCTGGGTATGATATTCTGTTAGTACCAGCTGGGAGGGAGGTCGGTCTTCCTGCCCCTGTTGCAAATGGAGCAGGGCATTCAGGACCGCTGTTTTGCCGCTGCCCGATATCCCCTCGATGATCAGTCCTCGGGCCACAGTCCCCACCCTTTCCAATGGTGCAGTTGCCAGACCACCGATCCTTTATTCTCTCTCCGGCCCTGTTTCCCCTTTTTCATTTCGGTGCAAATTAAGGCGAGGATCCGGGAGCGACAAATTCGGGCAATTTTTTACTAAATGTTACGATCCGGAAACATTTGCCCTGCGAAATACGTCTTATCAACAGGTCAAGGTAAGGGAGAGGAGAAAAATGAAATCCGGGTACGGGCAGGTTATTATCATGGGCCTGGTTTTTTTGCTCATTGTCCTGAACCAGGTACAGCTTTCCACGGGAGCCGAATTGCATATTCCCGAACAAAATATACCGCTGCAGTTGAGCAGCAGCGGAACCGTCCAGTCCCTGGCGAAAAATATCATTTTTTCCCGGACCGAAGAGCTCCTGCTGCCTCCCCAGCAGACGGTGGCAGCTCCCTTACCGCTCCCGGAACTGCCGGAATTGGTCTTCAGCGGCACCGCCGTCGACAAGGTGGCCATCACCTTTGACGATGGACCCTATCCGGGAAAGACGGAGCAGTGCCTCGAGATCCTGTCCCAGTACGGCATCAGGGGGACTTTTTTTATCATTGGTGCATATGGGCTCCGGAACCCGGACCAGCTCCGCCTGATTGTGGAACAGGGCAGTGAGCTGGGCAGCCATTCCTGGGCCCATGGCCGCCTGGATAAAATGTCCCGGGAGGCGGTGCTGTCGGATCTGAAGCGGGTGGCAGACTTAATATACGAAGTTACCGGGCAGGAGGTCAGGTTCATCCGCCCGCCCTATGGCCGCTATTCCCGGACGGTTATTGCAGCGGCGGAAGAACTCCAGCAGCAGATTGTCCTGTGGAATGTGGACCCCAGGGATTGGGACAGGGCCTCGGCAAAGGAAATTGTCCAGAGGGTAATGGAGCAGGTGCGGCCGGGGTCCATCATCCTGCTCCACGAAGGGCATCCCAATACAATTAAAGCCCTGCCCCTGATTATTGAAGGACTGCAGGGGCGGGGCCTGCAGCCGGTATCGGTTTCAGAGCTGCTGCAGAGCTACGGAGAGGAGACCTTATAGCAGGGTTTCCTTTTTTCATTCTTTAACAATTCTTGTTCCCGTCTCGCCCCGCAGTGCTTCTTTGAGCTTGTCGATGGAAGTAATAATGGCTTCACCTTTACCCTTTTCCACAAAGCGGAGGGCGGCTTCTATTTTGGGCCCCATGCTGCCGGCGGGAAACTGCCCCGCGGCCAGATGTTCCTGTGCCTCTACCGCCGTCATCCTGGCCAGGAACCTCTGATTTTCCTGACCGAAGTTAATGGCCACCTGGGGTACGCCGGTGAGGACCATCAGGTAGTCGGCCTCAATCTCCAGCGCTACCAGGGCGGAAGCCAGATCCTTGTCAATCACCGCTTCCACGCCCTTTAAGGAGTCCCCTTCTCTGATTACCGGTATCCCCCCGCCGCCGACGGCGATGACAAGAAAATCTTCCTCGATCAATTTTTTTATGGCTTCCTTTTCCACAATTTCCAGCGGTTGGGGCGAAGGCACAACCCGGCGGTAGCCTCGGCCGCTGTCTTCCACAAATACCGCCCCTTTTTCCCGGGCCATCTCCTCCGCCTTTTCCCTGGTATAGAAGGGACCGATGGGTTTGGTGGGATTATTGAAGGCGGGATCCCTTTTGTCGACAACTACCTGGGTGACGACAGTGGCAATATTTTTTACGATACCCCACTCCCGCATCCGGTTGTAGAGGGACTGCTGGATGATGTAACCCAGACTGCCCTGGGTTTCGGCCCCGCAGACATCCAGGGGGATGGGGGCGACGGTATCCCGGGCGCACTCCACCCGCAGCAGATTGTTGCCAACCTGGGGGCCGTTGCCGTGGGTCAGTACCACCTTATAGCCCTCGGCCACCAGGTCGAGGATCGGATCACAGCTCTGCCGCACATTGGCAATCTGCTCTTCCACCGTACCCCGCTGCCCTTCCTGTAAAATAGCGTTGCCGCCGATGGCAATTACGGCTACCTTTTTCATCTTTTTCCTCCTCGCCATGCAGATAGTATCCCCGGGGCCGGCCCTGTTAAGGCCGGGGAATTATCTTCCTTTATAATAATACTCTGCTTGGGTAAAGACAACTGGCCAGGCTATATGAAAAAAACCGCCGGCGTTGTAAGAAAAGCACAAAGGTCCGGCAGTGCTGGAGGGAGAATCCGTTACCCCCGCCGGGGGCAGGGGACATGTTTCTGCCCCCAATAAGATAAGGCCCCGGGTACCCGCCGGGGGAAACCCAGGGCCGCAGCAGCTATTATTTCACTCAGCTTCTATACCGCCGTCGCTGTAGACTACCCGTCCACCGACGATGGTGGTGACCACCTTGCCCGTCAGCTTCCAGCCGGCAAAGGGGGTATTTTTGCTCTTGGAGAAGAATTGTTCCGGCTGCACCTCCCACGCGGCGGCCGGGTCGAAGATGGTGATATCGGCATCTGCCCCGACGGCAAGGGTACCCTTTTTCAGCCCCACAATGGCGGCGGGCACACAGGTGAGCTTGGCCAGGGCCTGCATGGGGGTTAAGATGCCCGGCCGCACCAGCTTCGTCCAGACGAGGCCGAGGGCCGTTTCCAGGCCGACGATCCCGCAGGGGGCGGCAATCATACCGGCGGCCTTTTCTTCGGCCGTGTGGGGCGCGTGGTCGGTGGCGATAATATCCAGGGTACCGTCGGCCAGGCCCTGGCACAGGGCCGCCACATGGGTCCCTGTCCGCAAGGGGGGATTCATCTTGGCATTGGTCCCCTGGGTCAGCAGGGCTTCATCGGTCAGGGAGAAGTGGTGGGGAGTGGCTTCGGCGGTTACCCTGACTCCCCGGGCCTTGGCCGCCCTGATGATGGCGACGGCCGTTGCCGAGCTGACATGCTGAATGTGCACGTGCTGCCCCGTGAGTTCGGCCAGCAGGATGTCCCTGGCCACGTGGATATCTTCCGCCGTCGTGGGCATGCCGCGGAGCCCCAGCCTCCTGGCGACGGCACCTTCGTTAATAATGGTATCTCCCACCAGGGAAAGCTGGCCGCAGTGGGTGATGACGGGAAGCCCCAGTTTCCCGGCCTCTTCCAGGGCCCGGCGCATTAAGGCCGAATTCTCCACCGGGTTGCCGTCATCGGAGAAACCGACGGCGCCCGCCTCCTTCAGGGCCACGAAGTCCGTTAACTCCTCGCCGGCCAGATTGCGGGTGACGCTGCCCACCGTGTACAGGTTAACAACGGCCTCCCGGGCGGCCCGGGCATAGAATTCCCGCACCAGTTCCGGGGTATCCATAACCGGCTTTGTGTTGGCCATGCACACCACCGTGGTAAAACCGCCTGCGGCGGCAGC